>JBOFCV010000025.1:0-51312 GCA_051646305.1 Turicibacter sp. | reverse complement strand
AACCACTGGAATTATTGGAAGAACTAAAATTGCTAAAATAATGTACTTTGAAATTGGTTTTTTTAATATCTTTGCTAACTGATCCATATTTCCACCCCCACTATTGAATTTCGATTAGAACTAATTGACGTTCTTTTTCGACTAATACAAATCCTGTTTCATTTGGAAACTTTGAAACATCTAATGAGCTTGATGTTTCATATGTCCATTGGACATAGACGTAAGTAGCATCCATTTGAGTTCCATCAGGCATCGTGTAAACAAAGTTTGGGTCGACCCCTGTTACATCGACATTGGTTACGGTTAAGAGCTGTTCTGCTCCATATTCCTCAATGTAGTGATCTAAATATAAATAAAAGACGTCAACAGCTTTGGCTCTAAAATCATTTCTGTAGAATGGATAAACATATTGTAATCCCCCTACGTCATTTCTTCCATCTTTGTTAGACCATGTATAAAAATCTGCCACAAAGTTTTTAATTAACGCCGTTGCATAATCAACTTCAGTTTCCGGTGTCCAATCTTTTTCAAACGCTTGATGAGTTGTTAACAACTCATCATATATTTCTTTTTGATAGTCCGTCGCTGAATCACGTAATGTATAATCGACAACTGATGTTGTTTCATCACCTAATCCAATGTTCGTATTTACATCAACATTACCTGAATTATCAGATGGTTTAAGTTGTCCAAATAAAACAAATCCTAGAATAAATACTATAATAATTGAGATACTTCCAAAAATGATAAATGGATCTTTTACTATCTTTTTAATTTTCACTTGTTTCACCTTTACCCTCTTCATTTTCTATTGATTCCAACTCATTTTCAACAATAACATCTTCGTACGTACACGTTCTTTGATGCTGATCCCCTGAGTAAAATAGCTCATCTGTATAAACACCACTTGCCCCATAGTATAATAATTCTTCTAGTGTGATATCATCATTTATCGTATGGAAGAACATCGGTTTTTTTAGATATTGTAATTGGTTAAGTAAATCAAATCGCGGTGCTCCCCAAAGAGACCCGAAGAATTGTGGCATCGTTACAAATGCTATGTTCTCATTTTCATTAATGAACTCAATGATTTCATAATTTGATCGATGCGTTTCTTGATACATGGTGTATATATAGTTATTAAATGGGTGAATACTATTCACTTCATCATACATCTCTAATGAATATAATTGCGGTAAAATACGGTCTAATAATTTTTCATCAACATCTTTTACTTTTTCAACGATTGCTGTAAATGATTTTTCCACACTTTCAGAGTCACTCCACTTCGTGTCTGTGACGAATGCAATGTCCGGATATTTTTGTAATAATCCAATAATATCGTCAAAAGTCATCGGCGTGTATGTCCCATTAACTGGCATATTTTTAAATTGTTCTAATGTTGGAACATATTCTTCCCGTTCGTTTGGTTCAATTTCAGATAAATCAATTAATTCTAATTGTTCAAATCGTTCGTAATCTGATTTTGACCATTCATGTCTAGCCACTAATTCATCGTCACTTGTAAAGAGTAAATCTACTTCAAATAGTTTATAGCCTTCTTCATAATTTGATTCAAATGCTTCAAGCGAATTGGTGTACGGATATCCATCAATGCCACCCAATGCATGGGCAACATAAACTAATTCTTCTTTCGTTATCGGTGTAGATAAATGTTCGATATCTCGTTCATAGCCACACAGTTTATTTGAATAGTCTGTGATAACTTCCTCGTAATTTTCTTTTGTTTCAATTAAATTAGTTTTGTCCAGTTCGAGGGATGTAATATTTTTGTACATAAAATAAATGGTAACCATAAATCCTATCAAAACAATTCCCAATGAAATACCCAATATTTGTATTTTATACTTATCAATAAACGCCTTCATAAAAGCCCCCTTTTACACAACCTTACTATATTTTACAATATTTTTATAAAAATTAAAATATTCATTAACTATATATTATAAATTTACACTATTTTATACATATGTAACCCATTTCAATTATAGACATAAAAAAAGCATTTCAATCATTGATAACGATTTCCATGCTTTTTTTCATTTATTTTTTCAATTGAATGTGTAAATCTGCTAACTGTGCATCACTTACTTTACCCGGTGCATCTGTCATTGGACAGCTTGCTGAGGCATTTTTAGGGAATGCAATGACATCACGTAAACTAGCTGAATTTGTTAAGATCATGGCAATTCGGTCTAATCCTAAAGCTAATCCTCCGTGTGGTGGTGTTCCGTATTTGAAAGCATTTAATAAGAATCCAAATTGTTCGTTTGCTTCTTCTTTACTAAATCCAAGTGTTGTGAACATGCGCTCTTGAACATCTGGATTGTAGATACGTAATGATCCGCCACCTAATTCAAATCCATTTAAGACAATATCGTAAGCTTGTGCAAAAGCATTGCTTGGATCTGTATCAAATGTATCTAATGTTTCAACACTTGGCATTGTGAATGGATGATGGGCTGCAAAATAACGTCCCGCTTCTTCATCATGCTCGAATAATGGCCAGTCAATCACCCATAAGAAATTGAATTTTGTTTCATCAATTAAGTTTAATTCTTTTGCTAAATGTGAACGTAATGCCCCTAAGCTATCTGCAACCACAGATTTAGTATCTGCAACAAATAATAATAAGTCACCTAATTCTGCTTTTGTTGCTTGTTTGATCGATTCTACTTCTTCTTCATTAAAGAATTTAGCGATTGGACCATTGAATCCATCTTCCGTGATTTTAACCCATGCTAAACCTTTTGCTTTATATTTCTTAACGAAATCTGTTAATTTATCGATATCTTTGCGTGAGTAGCGTTCTGCCGCTCCTTTAACACATAAAGCTTTTACTTCATTTCCAGCTGCTACAGTCGATGCAAACACTGAGAATCCACAGTTAGCCACCACATCATTTAATGCCATTAATTCCATTTCAAAACGTGTATCTGGTTTATCTGAACCGAAGCGTCCCATAGCATCTGCATAGCTTAAACGTGGAAATGGACGTGGAACAGTGATTTCTTTCACATCAGCCATCATTTTTACTAACATTTCTTCAATCATATTCATGATTTCTTCTTGTGTCAAGAAGGCTGTTTCGATGTCAATTTGTGTAAACTCTGGTTGGCGATCAGCACGTAAATCTTCATCACGGAAACAACGCGCGATTTGATAATAACGTTCAAATCCTGATACCATTAATAATTGTTTGAAAATTTGTGGTGATTGAGGAAGGGCATAGAATTCACCATCGTGTACGCGGCTAGGTACTAAATAGTCGCGTGCTCCTTCAGGTGTACTTTTATTTAAATATGGCGTTTCCACTTCAATAAAATCATTTCCATCTAAATATGAGCGGATTGATTTTAAAATATTATGACGTAGCATAAAGTTTTTTTGCATCATCGGACGACGTAAATCTAAATAACGATATTTTAAACGAGTATCTTCTAATGCATCTGTTTCATCTGCAATAATTAACGGTGTCATTTCAGCTTCAGAGATAATCTCCATTTGTTCTAATAAAATTTCGATATCGCCCGTTTCCATATTTGGATTTTTACTTTGACGCTCTGCGACTGTCCCTTTAATAGCAATTACGTACTCGTTACGCACTTTATTTGCTGCATCCAATACGTTTGCTGGTACAGTTTCAGGATTTGCAACTAATTGTGTAATCCCAAAACGGTCACGTAAATCGATAAATACAAGTCCACCTAAGTTACGAGATTTTGCCACCCAACCTTTTAATTCAACGACTTGCCCAACATGAGCAACTCTTAATTCACCATTATTATGTGTTCTATTCATCATCTTCACCTCTTCTTAATGTTTACAACCGCAGCCTTGTCCGTCTGCATGACCGTGTCCACCACAACATTCGTGGTCTTCTGCATGACCATGTCCACCACAGCACTCATGTTCTTGTTCATGAGTATGTCCACCACAACCACCATGTCCTTCTCCATGACTATGTCCACCACAGCATCCACCATGTGACTGTTTTTGAGAATCTTCAATTAAATAATCAATAATAAAGCCAACCGGAACTTGCGCTTGTTCTCCCGTTTTATTGTTTTTAATATTAACGATTCCTTTAGCAACTTCTTCTTCACCTAAAATTGCTGTGTACTTCGCATTATTTCGATCAGCTTGTTTAAATTGACCTTTTAAATTTTTACCCAGATAATCTGTTTCTGTTACTAATCCTTTTGAACGAAGATCATGAAGTAATCCTGTACCGAAGACTTTCGCTTCATCCCCGAGTGTAATTAAGAATAAATCAACTGATGCCTCTTCTGCCACTTGAATTTTTTCAGCTTCAAGAGCTAATAATAGACGCTCAAGCCCCATTCCAAATCCAATACCAGGTGTTTTGGGTCCACCAAGTTCTCCAACTAATTTATCGTAGCGTCCGCCACCACATAATGTATTTTGAGAACCAAATCCTTCAATTTCTGCTTGGATTTCAAATATAGTGTGCGTATAATAATCAAATCCTCGGACTAAGCTTGCGTCATACTCGTAGGCAATACCCATCACGTTTAAATACTTTTGAACGTTATCAAAATAAGCACGATCCTCAGTTGTTAAGTAATCAATCATTTGTGGAACAGTTTTCATAATTTCTTTATTACGATCCACTTTACAATCTAAAACACGAAGTGGATTTTTTTCTAAACGGTTTTGACAGTCTGAACATAATTCTGCTTTTGAATCAGCAAAATGATTTAATAAAGCAGCACGATAGTTTTCACGACTTTCCGTGTCACCTAATGAATTTAACTTAACTTTAATGTTACGTAATCCTAAATATTTATATAAGGTTACCGGTAAAGAAATAACTTCGGCATCTAATGCAGGATCTGCACTTCCAAACACTTCTGTTCCAAATTGAACATGTTGACGGTAACGCCCTTTTTGTTGACGCTCATATCTAAACATCGGTCCAATGTAGTAAAGTTTATTGACTGCTTGATCGGCATACATTTTATTTTCAATGTAGCTACGAACAACACCTGCAGTTCCTTCAGGACGTAGCGTCATTTGACGATCTCCACGATCGGTGAAGTCATACGTTTCTTTTGAAACAACATCTGATGTTTCACCAGCAGAACGGTGATATAAATTTGTACTTTCAAACATCGGTGTTCTAATTTCTTTGTAGTTATAGATTGTACAGATTTCACGGATTAAGCTTTCAATATTTTGCCAACGAGCAGATTCAGTAGGCATTACATCATAAGTTCCTTTTGCTTTTGTAAAGTTCATTTTTATTGCTCCTTTCATAATAAACCATTCTTAGTGACCGACATTATTGAGTGTCATAAGAAAACAAAGCATAAAAAAAGTCCCTAGAAATTAATCTAAGGACGTAAAATACGCGGTGCCACCTTAATTGCAACAAAATTTGTTGCCACTTTCATACGTTAACGCCGTCTACGGATCCTTCTACTAAGCTTCAAAGTATCTTTTCACGAGTGTCATGACTTAGGTTATTCGTCGAAGCTTACAGCCAAGGCTCCGTTCTCTGTTACGTTTTAGGCTAAGTATATATCTCGGTCATCAAAGTTAAATTTATTATATACGAATATCTCTATTATAATACATTTTATTTTAAGTTTCAACGATTAATGTAACAGGACCCCAATTTATAAAATTAATATCCATCATTGCTCCAAAAATTCCAGTTTCAACAGTTAATCCATATTCCGTTCGTAATATCTCATTAAAAGCATCGTACAAAGGTTTTGCAACCTCTGGTCTTGCCGCTTGAATAAAACTCGGACGATTACCTTTTTTACTATCGCCATATAACGTAAACTGTGAAACGGATAAAATAGATCCTAGCACATCCACTACCGAATGGTTCATTTTCCCTTCTTCATCATCAAAAATTCTCATATTAGCAATTTTTTTTGCACAATACTTGACATCCGTGAGTGTATCTTCATGTGTAATACCAACTAATAGCATTAATCCCTGATTAATCTGTCCAACAATTGCCTCATCAACACAAACCGAGGCTTGTTTAGTCCGTTGTACAACCACTTTCATCTTAATCCCTCCGGTCTTTCTATGTTCACACCTTCGTTTCAACCTTTATTTTTTAATTTTATTTACATAAAGGAATAAATTTAAAACACCTGCACGCCTAACGCACGTATGATCGGTTTACCAAATCACTTTATTTGTTAGCCTGCAGGTTCTTTTTAAACGTTAATTAAGAAATAACTTCTATTTGGATTGTTGCATCATTCGTTCAACATTTAAAACATCTTTAACACGATTAATATTATTAACAATCCCAATTAATTGATCGACATTTCTAACTGATATAGAGATAATAATCGTCATCGTATCATTGGCAGAAAGTGCATTTAATTCTGCAATGGATGCATTAATAGTTGTTAAACGTGTGATGACATCACTTAATACATTTTTACGATCAAGGGCTATGATTTTAATTTTTGCTAGGAAAGTATTTGAGTGTTCTTCATCCCATTCAACTAAAACAACACGCTGATCTGTTTTTACATTCCCACATTCTTGATGGTGAATTGTAATCCCACTTCCCTTTGTGATGTAGCCTACAATTGAATCACCTGGAACAGGGTTGCAACATTTACCAATACGTAGTTCAACATTATCTAAACCATCCACAATAATCCCAAAACGATTTTTAGATTTTTTACGTTGCTCTTGTTTTCGAATCGCTGCTTCATTAATTTGTTGAATCATCTCTGATTCACTTAAGACTTTATCATCCGCAAAATAACGATCTAACATTGTCTTAGGGATGATTCGTCCACGACCTACTTGGTAATATAATTCTTCTAACTTTTCGATATTATGTTTTTTATAAATACTTAACAATTTATTTACATCGATATCATTTTGGCTTAAGTCTTTGGACACGAGCTCTTTTATAAATAATTCTTCACCTTTACTCACATACGTCTCGCGTTGAATGCGATTAAAATATTGTCTGATTTTATGACGTGCTTGTGATGTTTTAACGACATTTAACCAATCTTCACTTGGTCCAAAGGAGTTACGTGATGACTTTATTTCAACGATATCCCCAGTCTTTAGTTGATAATTTAATGTCACAATTTTACCATTTACGATGGCTCCTGTTGTCTTATGCCCCAAGTCTGTATGAATTCGGTATGCAAAATCTAGAGGTGTTGAGCCTGGTGGAAAATCAAATACATCCCCATTTGGAGAAAAAACATAGACATTTGCATTAAAAATGTCATCTTTAATTAACTTCATTAATTTTTCAGCATCACTTACCTCTTCTTGATAGGTAATTAAAGCATCATACCATTTTAACTTTTCTTGAATTTCAGCTTGCTCTTGTTTTGATGAAATAATTTTATTTTCTTTATATGCCCAATGAGCCGCAACCCCTTGTTCTGCAATTTCATCCATCTCTTTTGTTCTAATTTGAATTTCGTAGATATTTCCTGTTGGACCTATAATCGTTGTATGTAAGGATTGATACATATTTGGTTTTGGCATTGCAATATAATCTTTAAAACGATTAGGAATCGGTTTAAAGTGAGCATGAATCACACCTAATGCCGAATAACAATCAGGTACTGAATCTACAATTATTCTGAGTGCTAATAAATCATAAATATCAGCAAATTCTTTTTCCCGTGTTAACATTTTTTTATAGACACTATATATATTTTTAATACGGCCTTTAATTTCAAAATTAATGGAATACGACTCTAGTGCTTCTTCAATTTCTTCAGTCATTCCTTGAATTTGTTCTTCACGTTCGTGCTTTTTTTGTTTGATTAACTGTGCAATGCGATAGTAATCTTCAGGCTTTAGAAAACGTAACGAGGTATCTTCTAATTCTGCTTTTACTCGATACATTCCCAGTCGATGAGCAATTGGAACATAAATCGCCATTGTTTCATGTGCAATCGTGCATTGTTTTTCTGGATTTAAGAACTTCAACGTTCTAATATTATGAAGACGATCGGCTAATTTAACCAAAATAACTCGAATATCTTTACTCATCGCTAAAATCATTTTTCGATGATTTTCGGCTTGTTGCTTTTCTTTTGATACATATGTCAACTTGGTTAGTTTCGTTACACCATCAACAATCGTTCCAACTTCATCACCGAATAATTGTGACAATTCTTCCTGTGTTACATCAGTATCCTCAATAATATCATGCAATAACCCTGAAGCAATTGTACGAGGACCCGTTTGCCATTTAGCAAGTATATAGGCTACTTCGATCGGGTGAATGATATAAGGTTCTCCCGATTTACGGAATTGTTCCTTGTGTTTTTCAAATGCTAATTCGAAGGCACGTTGAATGAATTCAATACTTTCTGGATTGGTAATGTAAGTTTTTGCTACTTCTAAAACGTGGTCAATCGATATATCATACCCATTTATTTGGTACATAGCCACTTCTCCTACTATTCAATATATTTATATTATTATAAAACGAAATACCTATTTTGTTTCATTAAAACTGTAAAGTTTTCAATTAAATTTACTAAAAAAGACTAAGCAATACTTTCTAATTCCAATAGTTGATTTATTTTTATCCGTCATTTAAAAGGTGTTGGTTGTATGAAAAATTTTATAGTAACTGCTTTCTATTTTTAAATAAAATGAATTCATCCAATCTATTTAAAAATTTAAAAATAAAATATTGCAAAACTATGTAAAAAAAAGACCACGTCTATATTTTTACTAAGATCTTAGCACCTGATCATTTTTTGTTATTATTATTAATGAATTTTAACATAATAAAAAGCAGAATTGCAACAAACTTTTGTCACAACTCTGCTTTATTATTCAAAAACAGACTAAAATATTAGATTTATTTCCAATTAATATTGAATTAAAGATTGAACTTCATAATTTCCAATTAAATTACGTCCTTCTAAATCAACTAATTCAATTAAGAATGTACATCCAACAACGATGCCACCCATTTTTTCAATTAATTTAATTGTTGCATCGACCGTTCCACCTGTAGCTAATAAATCATCCACGATTATAACACGTTGACCTGGCTTAATAGCGTCTGCATGCATGCATAAAGTATTTGATCCATATTCTAAATCATAATTTAATTCGACTGTTTCGCGAGGTAATTTACCCGGTTTACGAACAGGTGCAAATCCAATTTTTAATTCATGTGCAACTGGACACCCAAAAATGAAACCACGTGCCTCAGGTCCTACAATAACTTCTGCGTTTTTTTCTTTTGCAAAAGTAATCATTTGAGATGTTGCATAATTAAATGCAATACCATCTGACATTAATGGTGTAATATCTTTAAATTGAATACCTTCTTTAGGAAAATCAGGTACATTTGCTACGTAATCTTTAAGATTCATGAGAATATTCCTCCCTTGCATTAATAAAGGCTGTTTTCATATCTCGCCATGTTGTCAATTCTAAAAATTCAAACATTAGAACTTTTTGTTGCTGAGATTGATAAATTGGCGCATCTGACAAATCACGTTTGTGATTAGAATCAGCGCAAAAAACTGAACCATTTCTTATTATAGCAAGTTCTACTTCAAAAAACACCTGTAAAATAAATAATAATTCATTTTTTACAATTCCGGTTTGGTGAAAATATTGAAAGACTTCAGGACTTAAGGCAAACGTATTTTTCTGTTTTAGAACTTTGTACACTGAAATAAATTTATCCCGACTAGGAAAAGTAACCTCACTTGGTAATGGTGCTAATATAATATTTTCCGGCTTTAGGTTTGAAATAGTTTCCATTAATCGGTCCTTAGACTCAGGAATTTTATCTATAATCAGATTTTTTACCTCCGTATTCTCTTTCGTAATTTCTGAATATTTTATTGGTGTCGCGATCTGTGTTTCAAACTCTTGGTAGACACGAGCATTTCTCATGTCAATCAACTGAAATTCATCACATCTAAGATCTTGCAATTGAAGTTGAACCAATCGTTTCCCATTCCACTCATTTATTTTCAATTCTCCGATTACATCAAATAGCGTTTCTGTCGTTAAATAAACTGATAAATGGGATAAATTAAATCCAATAACATCTACGACAGATTTCTCTTTTATAATGGAGAATTTAAGGTGTTGTGCTTTATTTCCAATTGTTTTCACGTCTTTTATTTGAACGTTATTAAGTTGAATTAACGGTGGGCGATTTCCTTCGCCAAACGGTGCTAATTGATTAAAGTCCTCCACTAGCTTCAAATCCACATCATCCAGATCTAAATTTAAATCAACCGTTATAGTTGGCAAAAGGACCGTTGATTTCATTAATTCATTAAGTTTATCTTCTAGTGGCTTTAAATTTTCTGGTAGCAAGGAAATTCCTGCTGCCAAGGCATGGCCACCATATTTTTCAATCAGTTCATCACACTGATTTAATAAATTAAATAAATGATACCCATCAACTGCACGGCCTGATCCTTTGACATTTCCTTCATGATCATCACTTAAGACAAACACAGCTTTCTGCCACTGTTTTGATAAACGACCTGCAACAATGCCAAGTATCCCTTCGTGCCAATCATTTTTATATATTAAAATAACTTTTTTATGTAATAAATCTTCTGGTGTGACTGCTGCGATAGCTTCTGCTAGTACAGTTTGAGTTTCTTGTTGGCGCTCTGAGTTTAAGCTTTCAATTTGTTTAGCAAGTTCTTTGGCTACCTCTTCATCTTCTGCCGTTAATAATTCTACTGAAAGGCCTGCTTCGTGCATACGTCCTGGCGCGTTTAGTCGGGGACACAATTCAAATCCAATGTTTGTCTCTGTCACTTCATCTTGTTTGGTACCACCACTTTCCATCAATGCAACTAATCCAGGATGTGTGGTCACACGTAATTGTCTTAACCCTTTCTTTACAATACTTCTATTTTCTCCAACTAAGGGGACAACGTCACCAATTGTTCCAAGCATTGCAATTGCAAAATAGTCTTCATCTAATTCATCACCTAATAATGCTTGTGCTAACTTTAAGGCAACACCTGCTCCGCATAGTTTATTAAATGGATAATTCTGATCTAATTCTGGATGTAGAATAGCAAAGGCATTTGGTGTTGTTTCCTTTGGTTGATGATGGTCCGTAATAATTAAATCGACACCATGTTCACTTAAAATATCTGCTTCTAAAATACCTGACACACCATTATCTACGGTGATAATCAATTGGTATCCCTCACCGATTGCATTCATAAAGGCATCTTCATTGGGTCCATATCCTTCTGTGAATCGATTGGGAATATAATACTCAACCATCGCGCCAAGCTGTGTTAGTGTACTCATAAGAATCGAGGTAGCTGTGACACCATCCGCATCATAATCCCCATAAACTAAAATAGGCTCCCCCTCTTCAATTGCTTTATTTATTCGAGTGACCACCTCGTTCATTTTAGAAAATGCAAAGGGGTTATGTAGATCTTCATTCTCAAAAAAATGATCTATTGTTTCTACCGTTGCAAGTTTTCGGTTGATAACTAATTGTTGAATGGCTGGTGATAAGTGATGATTAAGATTCACACTTGTTGCTTGTTCATTGTCACTTAACACCCAAACTGATTTAGATTTTATCAAATTCTCTCCTCACTTTCATAATTAAGAATATTGCATCATACACTTAATTGAAAATTAACTAAGGTATGGTGTATAAATATGAAAAAACAAAGTGTCGCACAAGGAACATTAATATTAATTGTCGCCGGTTTCATTACAAAGATTCTTGGAATGGTCAATCGTATTATTATTACACGGTTACTCGGAGATAGTGGGGTTGGAATTTATATGTTAATAGCCCCAACCATGATGCTATTAATGACGGTTGCTAGTATTGGACTACCAGTTGCTATTCCTACACTCATTTCTCGGGCAAATAAGCGCCAAAAAGAAGTCTTAACTGCTTCTTTTGTCATCGCGATGGTGTGTAGTCTAATCATGAGTATCATTTTATTTTTTGTCGCAAAACCATTAGCTGTTGATTTACTTAAAGATGAACGAACTTACTTACCCCTTATTTCTCTTGGACCTCTATTATTCTTTGTTTCTATTTCTTGTATTTTTAAAGGATACTTCCAAGGGGAACAAAACATGTATCCATCTGCTATTTCCACATTTATTGAACAAATTGTTAGACTTTTCCTCAGTATTGTTTTTATTTCTTGGTTACTTCCCTACGGTATTATCTATGGAATCGTGGGAACCATCTGGGCATCTATAGCCGGAGAAATATCCTCTATCATTATCTTATTTTTCATGTTTATTAAAAACATGAAAATAAATCATCCGAGAGGTTCATTGAAACCTACTAAATTACGATCTGAGCACTATAAGGATGTCATGGCTATTTCATTACCCGCAACGGGAAGTCGACTGATTGGGTCATTCACACATTTTTTAGAACCCATTATCGTCGTTCAATGTTTGTATAAACTCGGATATGCGAGTGAAATGAGTGCAAAAATGTACGGAGCAGTTTCAGGGTTTGCATTACCTATGTTAATGATGCCCTCATTTATTACCCATGCGATATCGCAAGCCATCGTTCCCCCAATTAGTCAAGCCTATGCAAAAGGTCAATATGAACGAATTCATAGTCACTTGGACAACGCCTTCCAACTTTCTTTTTTACCCGCTGGAATTGCAACGGTTATCTTAATGCTATTTCCTTATGAATTAATGGAATTGCTATACGATACACCCACAGGTGCTCAGTATTTATTTATTATGGCCCCATTCTTCTTACTTCTTTATTTCCAAGGCACATTAACCGCAACCCTTCAAGCCATCGATCAAGCAACAAAAGCAATGAGCACAACGCTTATCTCCTCCATCATTAAAATCGTGATGATGTTTGTTCTCTTATCTATTCCTAGTATTAACATTAATGGACTCGTTATTGCGATTTTATTTAATGTTGTCTTTATCACATGCTGGCACTTTATTATTGTTCGTAAACGAATTAACTATCGTGGTAGCATGAGATCCGTCATCAATGCTATCCTCACTTTAGGCATTACCTATATGCTTGGTAGCTATTTAATTCAAACAACTTCATTTTTCCCAAATCAAAATGTAAATATGTTAATCGTTATTTTGATTATCACACTTGCTTATTTGTTCCTTTTAATCATAACAGGTCTATTTCCTGCTAAGCAAATGTCTCGAACCTTAAAAACAAAATAACAGTCATATTATACCATAATAATAAAATGAATTTGGTGATGCTGCTTATAAATCCTTCATCTATCCTATAGAAAAACGTTAACCTTAGGCGTTAACGTTTTTTTTATCTCTATTTATCGTTTGACGCGTGATACACTTTATTTTTTGTCCGTCAAAAGCCGCATAATAAACATCAGATATTGATTCAATCCCTTGTCCTTTTAACTGCTCTAACACCCAGTCTTCTGTTTTATTAATACATTTTAAATTATCCAATTCCAATCCACCTGAAGTAATAATAGGTAATGGACAATAATTCGTCTCACCTTTTTTAAAAGAGGAGAGTTGACCATTTGATTCTAAAATGGCATACTCTACATCAAAAATAGACGAGATACTATTTGCTCTCAGTTGTAGCATTAAATCATCAAACGTATAGCGTTGTTTTCTCATTTCGTTAACATCTACCATGCCATTAAAAATTAAAATAGATGGCTTTCCATCCACTAGTTCTCGTATTTTTTTAAACCGCATCGTGATAAATGCTGATCCAAATTGCAAGGCACCTAGCAATCCTATAGCTATGATGACTTCATGAACGGGTCGATTTAACGTATCGATGGCCATGGCTGCAATTTCAGCCATCAAGACTGAAACGACTAAATCAAGTAGCGTTAACTGACCAATTTCCCTTTTTCCCATCATTTTAAAGACTATTAATAAAATCAAATAAAATAATATCGTGCGATAGATAACTATATAACAATTCGGATCCATTTTTTACTCCTTTTTATCTGAATAGTAACTTTTTAAGAACAGTTAATCATAATTTATCCTTTTCACTCATACAGTTGATATTGAAAGAGATACCAGTGGTAGGAGATGAGAAAAATGTCACAAAAGTTGGGACGAGCATTATTAATTGGATTAGCGTTCATTGTTATTAGTATCCTCGTATTAGGTTTAATTATTACAACGTTCGCGTATTTTGAATGGTTTTCTATTGGTGTACTAGATAAGCTTATTTATTTTACATTTGTCATGGTACTATTTTTAGGAACTGCTATCGTTGCAAAGTCTGTACAAGAAAAAGGATGGTTAATTGGCATCATTATGAGTACACTTATGATTATTTTAACCTTGTTATTTAACACGATTGGAATTGATGCAGGCTTAAGTTTTAAATTTGTTATTCGCTGCGTTATTATCCTTGTCATTTGTATTACAGCTGGAATGGTTGGGGTAAATTTACCTGATTTCGGTAAGAAAAAAACAAATTAACTGGTTCTTCCCGATACTATATCCAATAAAAAAAAGCTACGACTTTTCATTTAAGAAAAGAATCGTAGCTTTTTTAAAATTAATTACTTAGTCCACTTTACGAGCGATTGCAGAACGTTCAAACATCCATTTCGCCCCTTCATCATTAATTAACGTAATGGTTTGTTCTTCTAAAGTGTGGATACGTCCGTAAATCCCACCAATTGTTACAATGCGATCCCCTTTAGCTAAACTATTTTGCATTTCTGTTACTGCCTTACGACGCTTTTGTTCTGGACGAATCATAAAGAACCATAAGATTGCGAATAATACTGCGAACTGAACAATAATAATTAAAAATTCCATTTTAAACTCTCCTCCGTTTTTTAGAATCCTCTAGACTCCGGCTTATTTAATCCATACTGCTCAAAGAATTCATTTCTAAAATCTAAAAGTCGATCATTTTTAATCGCTTCACGAATTTGTTCCATTAAATTAATTAAGAAGTATAAGTTATGATAAGACACTAATCGTTGTCCAAAGGTTTCATTTGCTTTAATTAAATGGCGAATATATGCTTTACTATAATTTTGACACGTATAACATCCACAATTAGGATCAAGTGGCGTAAAATCACGTTCAAACATTTTGTTTTTGATGACAACACGCCCAACCGATGTCATGGCTGTCCCATGACGTGCAATACGTGTAGGTAATACACAGTCGAACATATCGACTCCTCGAATTGATCCATCAATTAAATCGTCAGGAGATCCTACTCCCATTAAGTAACGTGGTTTATCTTTTGGTAAAAATGGAATCGTATACTCAACCATTTTACGCGCGATATCTTTTGGTTCCCCTACTGATACCCCACCAATTGAATAACCAGGGAAGTCCATATCAACCATTTTTTCAGCACAGTAGCGACGAATATTTTCGTATTCTCCCCCTTGTACAATTCCAAATAAAGCTTGGGTTGATGGGTTTTTATGGGCTTTTAATCCACGTTCTGCCCAACGTAATGTTCGGTCAACTGATTTTTGCATATATTCTTCTGATGCAGGATAAGGTGGACACTCATCAAATGACATGATGATGTCTGCTCCTAAAGCATTTTGAACACCAATTGAAATTTCAGGTGACATAAATAAAGGTGCTCCATTACGATGATCACGGAAAGTTACTCCGTCTTCTTCAATCTTACGAAGTTTACTTAAACTAAAAACTTGGAATCCTCCTGAATCTGTTAAAATAGATCCATTCCAATTTTCAAATTTATGTAAGCCTCCCGCTTCTTCAACTATTTTTTCACCTGGTTGTAGCCACAAATGATAGGTATTTGCTAATATAATTTTAGCTCCCATATCTGTTAATTCCTCAGGTGACAAAGTTTTTACCGTTGCTAGCGTTCCAACAGGCATAAATACAGGTGTTTCAAACGTCCCATGGGGCGTATGTAACTTTCCGTAGCGTGCTCCTGTTTGTTTACATTCATGTATTAATTCATATCTAATTGCCAAATTCGGCACCTCACTTTTATGTTATTTCTCTGGGTTGTATGCAATATTACGACGATTATACTTAATCAATTAAATTTATTGTTTACCTGTTTGAATCTAAATATTCTATAAAGCAAAAAGATAACAGGTTATTTGAACTGACCGTTACTTTTAACAAATTTATTAGACTTTTATATAATTAACATCGCATCTCCAAAACTAAAGAATCGATATTTTTCTTTTACTGCTATTTCATAGGCATTCATGATGTGTTCACGACTTGAAAGAGATGAAATTAACATAATTAATGTTGACTTCGGTAAATGGAAGTTAGTAATCATCCCATTAATCCCTTTAAATTCATAGGGTGGGTAAATAAAAATATCTGTCCAACCTTCACAAGCAACAAACACACCGTTATGATCACGAGCAATCGTTTCTAATGTTCTAGTTGATGTTGTTCCAACCGTAATAATACGTCCGCCCTTTTGTTTTGTCTCATTTAAAAGCGTGGCAGTTTCTAAAGACATTTGATAAAACTCAGCATGCATATCATGTTCTTCTACACTATCAACCGAAACAGGTCTAAATGTTCCAAGGCCTACATGTAACGTCACATAAGCAATTTTAACACCTCGTGCTTTCAATTGTTCTAGAAGAGCTGTTGTAAAATGTAACCCGGCTGTCGGTGCAGCTGCCGATCCTACTTCTTTAGCAAAAACAGTTTGATAACGATCACGGTCATCTAATTTTTCTGTAATATACGGTGGCAATGGCATTTCACCAAGTGAATCTAAAATTTCATAGAAAATCCCGTCGTAAATAAATTTAAAGACGCGTTTCCCCATATCACCGGTTTCGATACATTCTGCTTTTAATCGGCCATCACCAAACTCAACAATGGTTCCAATTTTAACACGTTTAGCTGGTTTCACTAGCGTTTCCCAACAATCTTGTTGTTCTTGCTTCAACAGTAAAACCTCAATACTTGCTTTAGTATCTTGTTTTTCACCGATTAATCTGGCAGGCATTACTTTTGTATTATTTAACACAAGCGTATCATTTTCATTTAAGTAATTTAAAATATCATGAAAGACTTCATGCTTAATTTCACCTGTTTCTTTATTTAAAACCATTAAGCGAGATGTATCTCGGTCTTTTAATGGAGTTTGTGCGATTAAACTCTCTGGTAGTTCAAAGTCAAACTGTTCAACTCGCATAACACACCAACTTTCTACGTTGCAATATGATTGATACTAAATTTAATTATCTAATAATTCAGACTATTTTACAATAGTTTTTTATGTCTACTCACCTGTCATCCTGTGGTAATTCTGTATAATTAGCAAAACACTTTGGATTTTTAAAATGAAGAGTCAGGGTTTTAATTGCCTTTAGACACTGTTTATTTTAGAGGATATGGCACATTCAAATGTGCACAAGCTTGTGAGGTTATCACACGCCCTCTAGGTGTACGTTTAATAAATCCAATTTGTAATAAATACGGTTCATAGACATCCTCAAGCGTTTGTGATTCTTCACCAATCGAAGCCGCTAGTGCCTCTATTCCACATGGGCCTCCACCAAACCGCTCAATTAATCCCATTAAATATTTATGATCCACATAATCTAATCCTAATTCATCGATTTCTAAACGGCCCAGTGCAAGCTTTGCCATCTCTTGTGTAATCGTTCCATCACCAATCACTTGAGCATAGTCACGGACGCGTCTAAATAAGCGGTTTGTAATACGCGGTGTTCCCCGTGAGCGGCGAGCGAGTTCAAGTGTTGCCACGTCATCCATTTCAATTTCGTAAACAAGTGCAGTACGCTCAGCTATGGCTGACAAGTCTTCCACACTATAATATTCTAAGCGGTTAATAACCCCAAAACGATCACGTAGTGGGGCTGATAAGTCACCTGCACGCGTAGTTGCACCAACAAGGGTAAAGGGCGCTAAATCAATGCGAATCGATCTTGCTCCTTCATCTTTTCCAACTACAATATCTAGTACATAATCTTCCATCGCTGGGTACAACACTTCTTCTATACTTTTAGGCAAACGGTGAATTTCATCAATAAACAAGACGTCACCAGGCTCTAATACAGAAAGAATGGCTGCCAAATCGCCACTTCGCTCAATCATCGGCCCAGAGGTTGTTTTAATATTGACCCCCATCTCATTTGCGATGATGGTCGCAAGGGTCGTTTTACCTAATCCTGGTGGACCAAATAATAACACGTGATCAAGTGATTCATTTCGTTTAAGTGCAGCTTCAATAAAAATTCTTAAATTTTCTTTGACTGCTGTTTGCCCAATATATTGATTTAATCGTTCGGGTCTTAAACTTAATTCTGTATCATCACCATATTGTTCATCTGGTGTCACTAAACGTTGCGACATATCCCCACCTACTTTCCATTATTTATCTAATTTGGCGCATGATTTTAATACAATTCCAAATTCAGTATGCAGTGCTTTTTCACCCTGAGGTGTTATGTAATAATTTAGTTGATGGTCATCCATTTCAATCACGATCAACCCTTTTTCCACGCAAAGCTCCACGAAAGCTCCCCCGACTGCAAATGGATTTATTTTCTGTAATGATTCTTCCATTTTTTTCTCCCCCACTTCAATTGGTCATTAACGTTGCTTCATCATTAATTGTAGACCTTTTTTAATAATTTCATCCACGGATGCATCAGTATCTTTAAATGCTTCCTTAATTCGAACTAATTCTTTATCTGCATAGCCAAGTGCTTGCAGGGCCTCTAATGCTTCATTTAAGCTACTATTTTGGAAAATCGCCCCTTCAGTGATGACAATCTTACCTTTCAAGTCTAATATGATCTGCTGTGCTGTTTTAGGTCCGATTTTTGGAAACTTGCATAAATATTTTGCATCACCTGTTTCAATGGCATTTCGCAATCCATTCATATCTTTCATCGCCAAAATCGCACAAGCTGTCTTCGGTCCAATCCCTCGCGCACTAATTAAGTTAATAAATAGATCGTGCTCTTCTAGTGTTTTAAATCCGTATAAACTCATATCATTTTCAGATACAACTTGATGCGTAAAAACTTGAACACTTTCATTTTGTTTAAACTCATATGGATTTGCTGTAAATACTTTATATCCAACCCCTATTACATCGATAACCACAAAGTCACGAGCAAAATAGGCAACGGTTCCTTTTAAGTATGCAAACATGTTTAATCACCTCATTATTTTAGCTTTATTATATCATAAATATGAAATAGTTCAAAAACAGTTTTTCAAACATTTGTTTATAATTTTATTTATTAAGGAAATATTTTTACTACTCACTCCCCCTGGATCAGTTGAATAAACGAGTCACTCATCTTTTTGTACTGCTAGTGTCCACTACCATCGTGATTCAATCAGTCGAATGGAAACTTATAAAAAAAAGTGAGGTTAACAACTTTAGTTACAAAATAGCAACCCGTTGCGCCTCACTTTTGTCATGACTTCATCAAAATTAATGATCTTTTTTATCTTTTAAGAATACTAAGTAATACATGAAGGCAATAATAACCCCACCTAAAATATTTCCGATTGTAACTGGAATGATATTCCCGGCAATTTCTGCCCATGTAATATCCGCTCCTAGTAATTTACCAATTGGCATCACAAACATATTAGCAATACTATGCTCAAATCCAGTAATAACAAATAACCAAATTGGGAAGAACGAAATTAACACTTTTCCTGCAACGTCTTTTGCCGCATACGTCATATAAACAGCAACAGATACGATCACGTTAGCTAATGTTCCGCGCACAATTAATTCAACTAGATTTAAATGAGCTTTCTTTTCTGCTAAGTGCATGACACCTTCTGCAACATCACCACTAAATGTATTGCTTAGATACATCATCCCCACTAAAAATAGGGCCCCTACTAAGTTCCCAAGCCAAACAAGACTTAAATTTTTAGCTACATCTTTTAAGGTAATATCCTTTGTAAACCAAGCCATCGTCACTAAGACGTTACCTGTAAATAAATCAGCACCAGCGATTAAGACAAACATTAACCCAACAGGAAACACTGCTGCACCAACTACTTTACCGATACCTGGATCAGCAATAACACCTGAAACGATTAAATAACCAATATACCCAAATCCAATAAACATCCCAGCAAGCATTGCAGATAAGAAGACAATACTATTCTTCTTAGATGTTTTATATTTTCCAACTTCAACTGTTGCTTTAGCAACCTCATACGGTGATAACATTTGTTGCATGATTTTTTCCTCCACCCATTTATTTGTTTATTTTATGATAAAACTATTATATCTCCGTTCGACATTATACTACATCCCACACATAATCACAATAACATCTAGATGTTATAAAATTTGGTAGCGCTTATTATTTTTGAAATATCTAATTTATAGCTTAAGTCCCTATATTTTTTTACATTTAACGGTGTCTTTTTTATAAAAACGTTATTATTTTACATGTTTCGTTAATATAGTGTATTATAATCACATAAACAATGAAAGGAGATTGATAAATACATATGACAGATAGGCAGATTAAACGCAAAAATTGGACAGATAAAGACAAAATGTTGCTCATCACCCTATTTGCTTTATCATTAATTGGATTTGGATTTTTAGTTTCTTCACCTATAGAAATTATAAAAGGTCTTTATCAAATCATTATTTTTCCTGATAACCTCATAACAGATTATATTGTTGTAGGCGGAGTCGGTGGGGCTTTTGTAAACTCAGGACTTCTAACCTTAGTTTTTATTTTCATCTGTTGGAAAAATAAAATTCATTTCAACGGCGTGACTTTCGCTGCATTATTTCTACTCGCGGGGTTTTCATTCCTTGGAAAAAATATATTAAATGTTTGGCCGGTTGTGTTAGGTGTTTATTTATACGCAAAATATCAAAAACAAAAATTTTCAAAGTATATTTACATTGCGCTTTTCGGTACAGCAATGGCTCCTATTGTAACTGAAATTATATTCCACTTCACGTTACCGATCGGTATCCGCTTACCCCTTGGAATCCTTATTGGCTTAGCTTCTGGATTCATTCTTCCGCCTCTTGCCACTCACTGTTTACGTTTTCACCAAGGATATAATTTATATAATGTAGGGTTCACTGCTGGGATTATGATCACGGTACTTGTTGCATTGTTTAAATCCTTTGGGTATTCACCTACAACCCAATTAGTTTGGGGGACAGGCTATAATTCTATTTTAGCTCCCTATTTATATTTTATCTTTATCACGTTGATCGTCATTGGATTTTTCACACATGATAAAGCTTGGAAATACTATAAAAAAATCCTAACTTACCCTGGGCGGCTAGTTAGTGATTACGTCATCTTAGAAGGCTTTTCACCTACGTTAATCAACATTGGAATTAATGGCATTATTGCCACTAGTTACATATTATTAGTAAATGGAGATATAAATGGTCCAACAATCGGTGGTATTTTAACCGTTGCCGGTTTTTCAGCCTTTGGTAAACACATTAAAAATATTACCCCCATCATCCTTGGAGTCATGATTGGATCCTATATTAAAGTATTTTCAATCAATGATCCATCTATTTTACTCGCTGCTTTATTTGGAACAGCACTTGCTCCAATTGCTGGTGAGTTCGGAGCCATTTATGGGATTATTGCTGGATTCATTCATTCTTCAGTTGTTCTGCACGTTGGCGAAATGCATGCAGGATTAAATTTATACAATAATGGATTTTCCGCAGGACTAGTTGCAGCTATTCTTGTACCCTTAATTGAAGCACTTCGAAAGGACGTAAACTCATGATTTCACCCTATAAACGTATTTCAAAAATAATTGATGAACTTGTAAACTACTTTTTTTCACTTGGCGCAACAAACATTAATGTCAGCATTAATGAAGAACCTTGTCAATTTGAAATCCATTTAACATGTAATTACAAGCCTAATCAAAAAGCTAAAATCAAACAATTGACAAAATACTTAAACACAGAGAAGCAAGTAGAAATGGAAGAGTGTTACTGGGAGCTTGCAGGTGATATTTGTACAAATAATGAACTGGCTCTTATTGGCATGATGACTGATAAAGTGAATATTGAAAGCACAGAAGATACACTAGATATTAAACTTTACCGAAGTAAAGACTAATCATAAAAAAACGATGATAAATCCTTCTAATCCAAGGGTCTATCATCGTTTTTTTACATCTTCTTAGATTTATCCATACAAGCATCCATCGCACACATAATAGCAGAACGTAACCCTTTGTCTTCAAGCACTTTTACCGCTTCAATTGTTGTTCCACCTGGCGAGCATACCCTATCTTTTAACACACCTGGATGTATCCCACTTTCTAATACCATTTTTGCTGAACCGAGTACCGCCTGTGCTGCAAATTGATACGCTAATTCACGTGACATTCCCCCAAGAACAGCACCATCTCCCATCGCTTCAATCAACATAAAGACATAAGCTGGAGATGACCCACTTACCCCAATGACTGCATCAATTAAATATTCTGAAACCACTTCCGCTTTACCAAAACTCTCAAACATCTTTTTCACAAATGTTAACTCCTCCGCATGAACTAACGAATTGGGGCAAATTGCAGACATTGCTTCATTCACAAGCGCTGGCGTATTTGGCATCGTACGCACGATTTTTTTATTGCATCCAATGACATTTGTGACTTGTTGAATCGATTTACCAGCCGCAATAGTTATCACAACTTTTTGATCATCTAATTCTAATTTAATGTTTTCTAGCACCTCATCATATTGATTAGGCTTAACTGCAACCACAATATAATCACACATTTTAACCACTTCTACCGGGGTGTTAGCAGACATTAATCCCATCTTCGTCCCACGCGTCACACACTCAGCCAAAACATCATAAATCACCAGTTGGCACGGCTTTATAAACTCTGAATTTACTAACCCTTTAGCCATTGCATACGCCATATTTCCAAACCCAATAAATCCAATTTTCTTATGCATCAATAAGCTCCTATCTCATTAAATTTCACTTAACTTATCTATTATCTTGTTATGAATAATATAACGTTTAATTTGTCTCTATTTTTTATTTTAAGTATTGTTCAATCTCATAAATGAGACGACCTGCTCCGCCTTTTACATAAAAATTCTTACTAAGTAACTTGGCGTTAGCCATGTATCGAGTATCACTTGACAGTATTTCAAGACTGTCCTGTAACTGATTCTGTTTCACATCTGCTACGATGATTCCTACCATGCATTCTTCAACTCGTTTTGCTAATTTTTTCTGTTCATTTGTTTGTGGAATTAAAACAAATGGGATAGTGTGACATAAACCTAAATGAACTCGCTTCAATCCCCCATCTGTCATTAAACACATGACATTCGACCATTGGTTTTGTGTAAGTGGCACTGTTAAGATTTCCATTTGATCAGATAAAAGGGAATGATCAAGTTTTAAATGCGGGTCAATAACCACTCGCCCAGTAAAGTCACTCAAAGCTAACTTCAACTCATGAATTAAATCATTTGGTGAACTAAAATGTGGGGATAATGAAACATAAATAAGGGGATAATTCAGTTTATCGCATGCTAATTTTGATTGAATCTCAGTCCTTTGCTCCACAGGATAACCAGCAAATTTAAACCGCTCATCTAGCAAACTTGCATAAGGATGAAATTCTTCATAACTATAAATATAATTGACATCCGTGTAGGGAGAATAGTTAGCATGAGTTGTTTCAAATTTTTTGATGCGTTTTTGCTTATTTACGGCCTTATAATACTTAAGTTGGTATTTAAACCGCTCAATCCTTGTCAAATTAGTCACGTCATCCTGAACTAAAGTTACATCTACCTCAACGAACCCTGAAATCAACCCCACACATGGCACTTGAATTTCATTTGCTAATATTTTTGCAAACAAGCAAAGAGAATCATATAAAATACAGGTTGGTCGTTCCAATTGCACATCACTTGCTAACCTCATTGCCAGCTCTTTATGTAACTTTATCCGTTTTTTTTGACGTTTTACTTCTTTAATATCTCTCGTAAAATCTATGTCTCCTATCTCTTGCGGATAGTTTCTAAATTCTGCCCCTACTTTTTCTAGCATTGATTTATAAGCTAATCCGCTATAATAAATTACAATATTTCCTCGCCTTATCAACTCTTTTACTATTTCTAGGGTCGGTTCAATGTGTTCTATGTCCAAACAATTAAATATGATATATGTTTTCATCTCTATCTCCCAATTATCATTTACCAGATTAGAGATTTTTTCATCCCTTATCCTATTACTTTATTCTCGCCTTATATCCCTTCCATTTTACAAGTCTTACCTTCGATAATCAACCTAATCTAGGGTGACAGTTATGTCTTAATTAAGAAATTTATCCTATAAATAGACGATAACTTCAGATTAAAAGCTTCTATTATGACTTATACCATTCACTTTCCCCATAAAAAAATACGTTTTGTGAGATTTCACAAAACGTATTTTCAATTCCTATTAATAAACAATATATGCCCGATAATCCAAACAATTAATCACGTGTTTAATCGATAAATAACCGAATAGCGTAGTCAATTCCAAACAGCGAATCCTCTAATTATTCAAAAATAGTCGTTTTAGGTTTCTTTTGATCAATTTGTGTTAATTTTTCATCCATTGACTTATCGTAAATTTCTTTCATGACTGCCGCAACTGGAACAGCTAGGAAGAATCCAATAAATCCAAATAAAGCTCCACCTAAAATAACAGCTGAGATAACCCAAAGGGGACTTAAACCTACTTTATCACCCATTATTTTAGGCCCAATTACATTTCCATCTAATTGTTGTAAGAATAAAATGAATATTCCTACCCAAACAGCTTGAATTGGATTCATAATCAAGGTCATCAGAATAGGTGGAATCGCCCCAATAATAGGTCCAAAATAAGGAATAATATTTGTAATAAAAATGATGAATGCAAATAATGAAACGAATGGTGATTTCAATAAATAAAAACCAACATAAGCAATAATTCCAATAATTAATGAATCTAGTAAACGACCTACGATATAGTCTTGGAACATATGATACGTATACGTCACAAAGTAATCTATTTTCTTTGCTTTTTTAGGTAGATAAACCCTTAAAAACTGTCTAAAGGCACGCGTTACTTTTTCTTGATCAATTAATAAATAAATAGAAATCGTTATCCCAAAAATAATATTAAATATTTGTGAGGTTACACCGACAATAGAAACGAGTAATTTTGTTGAGACGCCATTCAAAATCCCCATTAAATGCTGAGAAATATTCTGGAAGTTATCTTTTAAGAATAACATCATTTCTTCAACGTAGGGTGCATCTAGTTTTAAGTCATTAAACCATTGATCAGGTTTATTAATGTATCCCGTCATTTCAATAAATAAGTCATTTATTCCTGATATTAAGGTAGGTAAAATAATGGTAATAACTGCTCCTAAAACTAATATTCCCCCTAAATAAGTGAGTAGAATACTAATACCTCTATTTAATTTAAACTTTGTTTGCATCTTTTTTACGATAGGATTAGAAATAATGGCTAAAAATAATCCAATCCAAAATGGCGTTAACACACCGCCTATAAAGTTAAATGTTTCAATTAGAAACACTGGTTGTTCGATTATCTTATAAAAAATAATACCTCCAAAAATCAACATAAAATAATACTTCAGATTTTGCTTCGTCATCTTATTCATCCCCACCTTTTTTCACCGTTGCATTCTTTTTTTTATCATACCAAGTTATATATAAAATGTACAGTTAATAATGTTATTTTAGCTATTATTTAACAAGCTATTCATTATAATAGTAAGGATTAGGGTATTAAGCATAAAAAAGCCCTTTATTTATATATATGATCAACAATTTCATTTAATTTTATTGAGTTACCGCTATCTATTTGTATTATTTTAACCTCAATAATAGGATATTTTCCGACTCTATCCCGCCTGCTCAAAAAGATTAATACTTCACGGAGATTCACATCTGATGACAACCATCTTAATGTACGAGATTTTTATATTTTAAATTTACCTGTAACATATTTAAACAGTTTCTTTTAGTCATACATCTCATTCTGTAGTGGTTAACAATTATTAAAAGGGTTAACAATGCCTTAATCCATTTAAAGGCACGATCAACCCTATTTTTTCATTCTTACTTTATGCGTGCTAAACAACATCCTGCTACTTATTGTTTGATGCAATATTTACACCACTCTAACAGGAGTCTCTATTCATTTGAACCAATCAATCATTTTTCGCTTTTTCCTTCTGAATTATAAAATTTAACTTTTTATCTTCCTCATGCTTCATCCGTTATTTAGTCCCACTTAGTTGATGATGATTTATAACTTTCTTCATAATTTTATAGGTATCTTGATATCCTAGTTCAATATTTCTCTCAATCGTCTCCAAGCTAAAATCAAGACTTCCTGTAATCATCTTTCCAATGTCTTGGCTAGGTGAAATATGAATAATGGTTTTTCCATTTACCTCATAGATGATGTGACTGCGAATAGGTTCTCTTTTGTCCAAGTGGATCACAATAATGGTGTCACAATCTGTTTTAATCAAGGGCGTGATTGGAACATTATCGACTTTTAGTGGATCACCGTAATAGTGACCTTCAATAAAAACCGGTTGATAAATAACTGGTATTGCTGTACTTGCAAGTAAAATATCAACAATTTTTTTAGGAGGTTGTCCATTAATTTCAAAATATTGTCTTGTTTTATATCTTACATTTTCGCAAGATGCTATAAAAGTAATCGGTGAATTCGATAAACTCTGCAAACTAATACATTTTTTTAAAGCTAACTTAAATCCATCCCTCTTTAAGGGAAGCCCACAAGATTTTGCCATCATTAATAAAGAGGCATATGCCATAAATGGTGATACTTGTTGATTTCTAACACCTTGTTGCACACTTGATAATTTCTTGACTTGCTGATCCCCAAGTTGTAATACTTTTGTCCAATTTATACTTTTCCATATTTTTTCTGCCTCATCTGCCTGATATTGAATAAATAAAGCGCCATTCAATGCACCGATTGACGCACCTGAAATAGCACCAACTAAATGATCAATCCCTAATTCCTCTAACGCTTTAAAAGCACCAATCTGAAAAGCACCTTTAGCCCCGCCACCAGACAAAACAAGTCCAACTTTTTTCATTATAACACCTCCGCTTCTCCTTATAAAATATGTGCAATGTAAATAGTACGTTCCTATATGAAACCAGAAATATCTATTACATTTTACGAAGGTGTTAATAACCGTTGCATCAATATCCGCTTCCCAATTGTATACAGTTTACGTTCAATTACAACTTTGCCAACAGGCTGTCCCCCCTAAAAGTAACCCTATCAACGACACCTTGAATTTTTTTCAATAAACTCTTCCTCACCTAATGCTCTGTTTATATAAAATAACTTCTATTTTGAATATATTGTACGATAGTTTATATTTTTAACTAAACAGTTGTATTTATTGGCCGCATTCCATCAAGGCAATTATTTTATGTAACAGTGCTAGCCTTTCTGTTTAAAACAACTTAGAAAAAGCATAATCCTTTACACTTGTTTTCGCGTAAGAATTATGCTTTTTATGAACATAAAAGTTAAAACCCTGTTTTAACTATTCGTTATTTTCTTTTACTGGTTGTCTATTCTTCAATTTCTTGGCAGAGCTTAAAAGCATTTGCATAAGATTCCGCTTCAACCTTAGCATTTAGCGTGCAATATTTATCACTGATTTTCCCTGACATCGACATGGTTTTATATCCTACACTATCATCTTGCAAGCTATTTGCAATTTTTTCTCCTAACACTCCTGTGACAAGCTTCATTACAAAAATATAAGTAGATTCAATTCCATTTGGATTCTCTTCATCTCTTGCCACTGCCACATTTACTTCATCGTAGCATGTCAGACAACGAACACATTGTTGTCGACTTAAACCTGTTAATCGTCTTGCAATACAAGGCGTTGGTGTTAAGGCATACAATTGATTATTTCTTAATTTTTTCTTACAATATATTGAAAATTCTCTAAGTGCTTTTTGTGAAATTCCTTTGTCATATTTATGACTAGAATTTGGATCGGCATTCTCAAGGATAACTGCCAATCGATTTGGTAATAACTTCTCATTCATTAAGTGATAAACATCAATAAACTTAATTTTATCTCGAATACTTTTTTCATTCATAAATTTAACCAATTGAATCATATCAAATTTTTCTGCCCCAAATGGTTTATAAAACTTCTCTACTAACATGGGTTCTAATTCTTCAAATTTCTTTTCTAGTATTTGATGCATAGGGATTAAGGTCACACTATTTCCTATTAAATTGGGTTCGATAAAACTTTTAAAAATGTTAACTTGACTAATCAAGGCTTGTTCATTTCCGTCAACAGAATAGATATTTATTTGCTTCCCACGAAAAAACGATTCACATGCCTGAATGAAACCCAAAATATCGGCTCCTGATCCAGATCCCACAACTAAAATATTGAATTCTTTTAGTTCATTGTAGGTGTTAAAAATTTCTATATTGCTAAATAAGTCTTTATAGACATCATAACATTGACGATATGATTTGGGAAATTCTTTCACTAAGCACGCCACAATGGCCTCTTTATCATGAATAAGTGTATTCCTTGAGTTCGCTACGGCCTGGATTTCAATATCTTCTGACAACGACTTTCCCCACTCTTGGATTACTTTATACAACATCGGATTCAAATTTTTCATTTGTTCACCCTCATTTACATCATTTTGTAAAACTCTTTAATGATAGGATATCTATTTACACGATTCTATTCTTTATTAAACTATAAATCTTTAGAAGATGAAAATCTACTTTACACTAACGCTAATGTGACATATCTATACATTATATGAATGACATGATTCTTGATGACTATTTTAGTAGGGTTCGGTTACGATCTTTTGATAGGCTTTTAATTGATGACATCCGCAAACGCTACATTGGTAGTTTCCTCCACCAGCTTGAATGGCTTTATATATTTTACCTTGAATGGTATACCGACTTTTCGTTCCACACCGTTCACATTCCACAAAATAATACTGTTGCGTCATAATAATAGGATTTGTTTTTCCAGTGTCTAAATCATAATTTGCATGAACTGCATGTCCCCCCAGTTCAATGACCTTCTCTTTAAACTTTATCCCATGCGTAAAATCATCATCCTCTAGCACTCTTAAAAAATGTGCATACTCATGAATGACGGTCTCTTTGAGTTGATCGTATGTGGCATGTATCAAAAGTCGGGTAGAAAATCTAATTTCATAAATTTCATACTCAATCGCCTCATCATATGACAACCCTAATTCAAAAAGTGATACATTAGGACGTTCCTCCCACAGTTTAAGTGCTACTTCTGTGTATTTAATGTCATAACAAAACATTGCAAGTGTTTGTTTCATCCGTTTAGACTCACTTAAAGTTAGTAGCGAAATTGGATAACCATATAGCTCTCTTAGTTCTAAAAGAATAGCTTTCACATCATTTAATGTCCACAAGTAAAATCCCCCCTTCTTTTTATTGATTATTTGCTTATTAAACTCAACAAGCTTTTAATCAAAAGAAGATACCTCATTTCAAATAAATGGGTATCTAGATTTTTTTACCTTATTCAGTTATTAAACATCATGCGTGTTTAATGAGGGCTCCCTAGAAAAAGCATTCTTCCTATCCTTGCCGCGGCCTAAATAAGATTCATCTATCCCCTTACAAAACAGTCCTAACACCTACGTTTAAGCTAAAAAATGATTTATACTCTACTATTTAATCTTCGATGGGTCTTTCTACCTCAAAATACATCGATACTTGGACAAACCCAGATTGATTTCGCTCATTCACTTCATTATATGGAAAATAAGCACTCATCTCGGTATACTGATCCGCTCTCTCCATTTGAAATTCAACTTCTTGCGGATAATTAACTTTTGCAATTTTACAAAAATAAGTGAATTTATCCATTGCAATTAATGGATCTGTATAATATCTATCAAAATATACAGCGTCATCTGGTTGAACAACAACAATTCTAATTCGATTAAAACTTCGTTCCATTCTATCTCCCCTATTCCCTATAATAGTTGTTACTAGAGTGTATTAGGTAACTGCTAAGAATATACCCACTAAATCATAGAAATTCTTTTTTAACTCAGCTATTATCGCCACTACACGATTCAATTCAGGACACCCTCCTCTATATTCCTTTTCTCTCCCTTTGATGATTAACGCTTTCATGACGTACAAAGCGTTTCCCCCTAAAGGCTTCTTCTACAAAAAGATAAAAATACGACTTAGTTTTAAAACTTTGGATTTAAGAATAGATTAACCTGTTAATCATGTGGTTGTACCTGATACCCTTTACGATTTCGTCCTATTCAGCAAGTCTAGAACATGATGATTTATGTTTTTATCAGAAAAAACAATAATTATTTAGCCACTAACTTCTCTTACTAAATCTTTACATACAATGGCTGATCCGTTAATCCTTTTCAAAATAACCATTTAAATTTAATTAAAATCAAACAATCTGGTACATCTTTAAAGGATGTGGTATCTCTTTAATCTTTTTTCCCAACCTACCTTAAACCATCGAATTTGAAATAACTTAACCTATCTTCCTTTTTTTATAAAGCCCAAAATGATAATACCTTAAATAAATAGAAAATAAATTTTAAAAGCCCTAACTTTTCACTAAAGTTAAGGCTTTTCTAGTCTTTTAACATGAACACCTACATCAACTTGGATTTTCCTTCATTTTTTAGAATCCGTTAGATGGTAAACTTTCCGGTTGATAAAGCTGCTGGTAATCCACCCGGTGGTTGTAACCATTGCCCTGTTAAATAGAAGTTTTTAATCCCTTTTATTTTTCCACTATGCATCATATTTTTTGATTTATTTGTCAGTGCAAACGACATCTACGCTCCCTGATAAGCATCGCAATACCGTTCATAAGTCAATGGTGTGGCAACATCTAACGTGCTAATTTTACCTTGTAGTTCAGGGTATCGGTCTTCCACTAATTGGATAACTTCATTTGCAATTCGTCTTTTTTCCTCTTCATAGCATCCCTTATCCAGTGACTTCCAATAATCATAATCTTTTTTATATTGCATGACGTTACTAATTAAGACTGTTTTACCCAGGGGTGAAAAATTGGGTTCGTATGAATAATTTCTAAGTCCAATACTATCAAACGTGCTTTCCCCAACCTGATATGATTTTGTTTCAAAACAGACACTTTTCGGGTAAAGGCTCATATCGCTATCCACTGAAAGAGAAATATAGACAGATGAGGCCAGCGGGTTATCAATTGGCTTTTCATACCGAGCTTGCAGTTTTTTATCTGTATACTTTGATTTTAATAACTTAGATAGTGTCGTCATAGCATCACAAGCTGCAATTACATAATTTGACAATACTTCCTCTCCATTTGTTAAGATAACCCCCACTGCTTGACCATTTACTATCAAAACTTCCTCAACTTGTGTGTTACATACAAGCTTTCCACCAAGTGATACATAACGGTCTTCCATTCGTCTTGCCATAGCACGACTTCCTCCACCTGGAATATCACCATTTCCACTCGTAAACGCCGCAAGCGTAAAGATAAAGGATGACATATTATAGTCTTTAGGCATACACCTTGAGAATAAGTTCCTAATAGCAGGATGTATAAATCCTTGTGCATAGTCCTCACAGCTTACTTTAGACATTTCATTCATCACTTTACCAGCTTCTTTCATAGAAGCACCAAACTTAACCATTTCTATCATATTCACCATATCTAATGGCTTTTCAATTGGGATATTCATTCCTTGCACCAATTTTATCATTTCAACAAACTGTTTTATTCTATTTTCATCCGACTTAGACACTTGAATCCATTCTGTTTGTAATTTTTCTAAATCACGCCAAACAATGAGCGACACGCCATCCGATTCAAATGTCATGAAGCGATCCAAAACGATAACATCAACATCACCCAATGCCCCTACTTCACACCAAGCTTCATATAACTTAGTGTCCTTACGCGTTCCAACAAGCCAGTGAATACATCCATCAATATGATGATTTTTTCGGTCCCATCCCGTACATTCCCCACCTGAAATATTATGTTTTTCATAAATAACTATTTCAAATCCTGCCTTTTATGCATAAATACCTGCCGTTAAACCAGCTACGCCTCCACCAATAATTATTATTTTTTTCATGCCACACGCCCCTTTTCTTATCCATCTTCTCATTCAATAACTCGATTAATATTGAACAGTTGGAACACTTTCCCTTATTTGTTCACATTTTAATAGAATAGCCTCATCACGTTGTAACAAAATAACCGACTTACCTTTCCAAAGCCATGTTCACATCCTATTATTTTAGAATCATCCAATTACTTCCCCCACTCAAACATACATGGTAATCTCAAACTATAAATCTTGTCTTACCTTAATAACAATTCTATTTAACTAAACCCGTTATTTTTAAATGTAAAAATTAATATTGTATCCACTTATCTTATTCTAGATGGCAAGATTTCACTTCTTTATATCCCTATCAATCATTTCCCCTATTTCCAAATCATCGTCTATCATGTGATCAATAAAAACTATTCAACTCATTATACGCTTATTATTTTTCCAAACAACACAAATTACATATTATGGTTAATTTATTTCAAATTTTCAGGTTTTATATTCTAATATTAAAAACCTTTATGATGATCTTTTACATCAATTAACCTGGTATATATCAACTAGTAAATCCCTAAATCAGTTTTTCATTTCTACCAAACAATTCAATAAAACTGATATAAATTATGATGATTTCATTCAATTGACGATAAAAAAAAGACTTCCATTACTTTGAAAGTCTATTATTTATTAGCGATCATTAATTTTAAAAAATATCTAAATCATTACAACAATTGTTTAAACCTTAGTTTAAATGGCGGAAAGGAAGGGATTCGAACCCTCGCAACGATTACTCGCTCTAATGCCTTTCCAAGGCATCCTCTTAAGCCACTTGAGTACCTTTCCATCCTTATCATACCTTATTTTAACATTATTTTCAAGCTCTTAAATAAAAAAAGAGCTCTCTCAACTAAGAGAGGCTCGTCTTGATATCTGCTTAACCTATGAAATAGTTAAACTATTTTCCACAACATTTTTTATACTTTTTCCCACTCCCACATGTACATGGCTCATTACGTCCAATTTTTGTTGATTTAATTGGGCTTAATGTTGGGACAACAACAGGTGCTTGTTTTTCTGTTTGTTGCCAAGTCGCTTTCGATGGAGCAATCTCTGATGGACGGAATCCACGATTTTCCCATGTACGTGCAAAGTTAGAAGCTTCCATTAATAAAAGCATTAACCCTTGACCTAATTCAAATGATGATAACTCGATGCTACGTTTTTCAAGTGCCATGAACGCTAATTTAGGCTCATATTGATACGTGAACGCATCACCCATTTCTGAAACAATTTCAGTTGCTATGTTTTCATCTTCACAAATGTTTTTAAGAACGTATTCTTTAACTTTTAATAATTGTGAGGTCCATTCACCAAGACCCTCCCCAAATGTTAAAACTTCTTCTTTGGTTGGCATATAGTATGGTTTGTCTAACTGTTTTTCATGCAATTTCAGAACATCTTCATCATCAAATACTAATAAAGAGTCACAAACAAGAAGTGGACCATATGCTTGAACATAAGGATGGAAATTAACTTTACAGAATAAAACTTCCATTGCTTCATCGAATGTTAAAGGTTGTGCTTCATATTCATTAAAGACAGCAACTAGCTGTTCCATCTCACAGATACCGTACATATTAATTAAAGCACGCATATATGTATAAATTAAGTCATAGCGCTTTTTCATGCTATCAAACTCATTTTTATTGATTTGTGCATAAGCATCTCTTACAACTTGTGGTAACACAATCGCTACTTCTTTCTTCTCAACAACAGGATAAACGTATCCTAGTTGATATAGCGTATGAAGATAACGGACTTCTACTTCATCGATGGCAATGACTGATTGATTCATTAACGCCATTAATACAGCTTCCATTTTTTCATCTAAACCACACAGAATATATTTTAATCGATCGACATCTCCTAATGTTTCTAAGATACGTTCAATTAATTTTGGTTTTGCAAATGATGAACACCCTTTTAATCCATGTGCATCTACGATTGCTTTTAAATCGTTCTTTTTTAACTTACCTAAAATTATTTCTACATCTGCTTGATGCTCACTTTTAATAGCGTTAGCTTTCATCGCATCTTTTAATACGTCACTCATATTTTGCATTAGTTCTCCCACCTTACAAACGAAATTAAACTCGAAGTTAATACTGTATCACAATTTCATTAAAAAAGCAAAATTTTTGTCACATTTCTAAACAAACGTTTGTTATAAGAGGTGATTTTATATTTGTTTCATCCATTATTTCCATATAAATAATAGACTGCTAAAGACTTGGACATTTTTATCTCATCATTATACATCTTATAATTCCAACCTTCTCCCAAAAACCATTAGGACCATTAACTCTTGATTTAAGTCTCTTCTCATGATTTGTTAAACTTAACAAACTTATTTAACTTGTAAAGTTGATAATCACTCTACGTCTTGCATATACATTTACATAGAATAACAGACATGATGGGAGATGAGGAAAAGTGGCAATCTTTATATATATTGGAGTCGCCTATATTAGTATTTTTATTCATGAACTTGGACATTATCTATCCGCCTATCTCTTTGGGGTTAAAGCCACAGATGTAGTAACTGGGATGGGGATTTGTCTCTTTAAAATTAAAATGAAACATACTACCTTTACCTTTAAATGTTTTCCTGGTGGTGGTATGACAACGTATACAGAAGGTGATTTAGATCGACTTAATCCGATTCAAAGTATTATCATGCTAGCCTCTGGTGTGTTTTTAAATTATATAACAGCTATCGTTGCCATGAGTATTCATCGTCAAACCACTCTAATTGAGGGGCTTAAGGTCTTAAACCAAACTGCTGGCGATTTTATTATGAATTTAGTTCAGATGTTACAGTTTAAAGACCTCTTCTTCCCCGAGACAACCCTAAATGAATCCATCCAACATATTGCAAGTGATACATCAACGATGAGCTTTGTTATTTTCTTATTTATTTTCATGAATCTTATTTTATTCCTTTTTAATTTACTTCCTATTCCATTTTTTGATGGCGGACAAATCATTGGAATTGTCTTCGATCCGATTTTACTTAAGTTAGGTCTTTCAGAAACACGACTAGAACAATTTAAATCAATATTTAATCGTTTAATAGGATTTATATTAATTATGATTGTCATGATGCCTTTTATTTCTCATTTCTATTACAAATTAATTAGGAGTTCCCAACCCTTAAAAATTATGATTGAATATGCCCTTGTTATTGTGTTATTTATTTTGATTAATCGCCTATTTAAGAAAAAAGCCATTTAATCCTTCAAATAGTCATCCATAAGTTATAAACTTGCTTCCTGGGTACTAATGATTTAGTTACTATTCTGTCCCGCTTGCTTGTCTACTATTATTTTTACAAGGTGAAAAATAAGGGTAATCCGTGTATTTTATTTATTTTTGAATAATTAAGGACCATTCAGCCTATAATATACTCGGTACGCTTTCATTTTCAATAACCATGCTGGTAATGGTTGGTGTCCCCTTTCAGGGGGCATTTTTTTTATTTAGGAAATAAACAATTTAAAACTCGTTCCAAACAGATAGAAGATAAAAAAGTGTTAAGGCAAAATACCTTAACACTTTTATTTATTTCTCGAATAGGTATTTTTCAAGCTTTGTATCATAACTAATTTCGATTGATTTTCCCTCTTTATTAATAACAGAATATTTAATATTTTTAATTTTTAAATCTAATAAATTTTTGGTTTCAGGACCTGTCGTTTTAAGTAATGAACTCGTTTGACCAGGTTCGAGTTGTTCCTGTGTCATCAAGTAAGAATTCAGTCCTGTTTCAAGTTCAAAAGTATACACAATATTTGTTAATTTATACTCTGAATTATTTTTTATCGAGGCTTGAAAATAGACGACTCCTTCATTGTCTTGCATAATTAACTGCGGGTCTACGACTTCAAGCTGATCGACCAACACGAGTGGACTATCTGTTAATAAAGCTTTGCCTTCCTCATATTGATACAAATCTTGTCCTACATCGTATTTAATAATCATCTCTTTATTATTTTCATCATACATCCTAATCGTAATTTTAGTTGCTTCCATTTCTTTAACATTTCCACTACTAGGACCATAACATTCAACATATGAACTCACTTCACCAGGAAGTAAAGTATCATAAGTCGATAGCGTCGTATACTCCCCATTATTCAATTTTACATCAATCGTAATTCCTTTAATCGTTTTTGAAGAATTATTTTTTATTTGCGCACGATACAGATACACATCACCTGCTTGAGATTTCGATAGCGATTGATTAATAAACTCGAGTTCTTTCACTAATACATATGATTTATCTACCCCATTACTTGAGGTATTCGATCCACATCCAGCAAGTAAAAATGTTAACATGAGCGCTAATGTAGAAAATAGATACAGACTACATCTCATAGATTTATGCAACTTCATTATTTATCACCCTTTTTCGATTCTTTACGACACTTAGCTTTAGTAAATTACAACGTTTTTATGCGTATTCCTTCAAATAAATTTGATAATGTAATCGTGACTGAAAACAAAACTTTATTTTTTAACATTGCATCATTTCTTGGACTATTCGTTCAACTTGTTACTTTATTTCTTTTGACTTCTCCCAACAAGCACTCAACTAATAGATGTCTATTTTGACATCTGCTTTCAACGATATAAATTCGCCTGAGTTTATAGTTTAAATACGCTATTCTCCTTATTCTAGATTTTCACATAAAACAATCTTCTCTACTTTATCTTATTCTTTCATCTATTATTTTCTTTTTCTTTGTCTATCTTGATATCATTGACTATTATTTTTTGACACCTAACACGTTTTATTCTGTAAAAAAACTTCTTACCTAGCTATATAAAATTCTTATCATTTCTTAGGATGATTCATTTTCAGATAAGAAACACAGGAATCTGATCGTTTAGTTTATCTTTTCTTTGGTCAAATAAATAGATGACTTATATAAAATTCCTTTGTAAGATTTACAATATCTTTCAACAGAGCCGGGATTTTAAGTAGTCAATTAGATTATCTCTAGTAGATGTTGACTTTATATTGTTCCATTAACACTTTCTAAATATAGATTTATCAAATGTCTCAAACAATAGCTCTTCTTTCTTCACACTCCTGCTTAAATCACCTGAAGTATGCCGCTAGTATGATTGTTTTTTCCTCTTTCTGTACTATTTGCTTAATTCTTTCTTCCTCCTATCCCTATCTTTAAATGAATGATTTGTATGAATTCCTGATGGATATTCTCTTTATTGGCTCTTATTCTGTTTTAAATCAAACGGTCACGCCTACATCACCTTTCAAACATCTATTAATTTAATTACCCGTCATCCGTTTTCAAGAACAATTCTCCCAATCTACATCATAAATAAGTTCTATTTCCCTCTATTTTTTTTATACTGCAAAAAAAATCAAACGTTCTACTGCGTCTTTTCATGATTTAATTAACTTTTATTTTTATCGTTTCCCCCTGTTTTTTCACACCATAACTTTACCATTCAATCATTTAATACCAACCTATGAGGTTAACAAATGTAATAAATAAAAAAATCGGGTCATCCTTTAACAACTGTTAAGTGATGACTCGATTTCTTAAAAATGATTATAGTAAACGACGTGATGGTAAAGCGTTATATAAGCTATACCATTGTTCTCTTGTTAAATGAACACGACTCGCGTGTGTTGCCGCTTTGATACGTTCTGGTGAACGCGTTCCAATAACGGGTTGAATTTTTGCTGGATGTCTTAATAACCAAGCTATCACAATGGCTTCCCCACTAACCTCGTACGCACTTGCTAATGTTTGAATCCGATTTGCTAAATCCCTATACTCAGGTGAAACATCCGAACTTGTTAACTTCCCACCTGCAAGAGGTGACCAGGCTTGTAACGTGATACCTTCCATACGGCAGTATTCTAATGTCCCATTGCTACGTAACGCCATTGGATTTGCCAAACTATTAACATTCATACCCTCGTCAATTAAATTACTATTTACTAAAGACATTTCCATCTGATTAGCAACTAATGGCATATCTAAGTAAGACTGTAAATATTTTATTTGGGTTGCATTGTGGTTACTTACCCCAAATGCGCGAACTTTCCCGCTTCGTTTTAATTCTTCAAATGCTTTGGCTACTTCTTCTGGCTCTATTAGTGCATCTGGGCGATGTAATAAGAAAATATCTAAATAATCTGTTTTAAGGCGTTTTAAACTTTTCTCTGCACTAGTTATAATATGCTCATAACTAAAGTCATAGTGGGCAGCCGATCCGTCAAACAAATCATTTGCAAAACGAATTCCACATTTAGACTGAATAATAATATCTTCGCGCGACGTTAAGTTTGCAGCAAAAATTTCTGAAAAGACGGTTTCTGATTTACCTCGTGTATAAATATCAGCATGATCAAAGAAATTAATTCCTTCTTCAAGTGCCGTTTCAACGGTTTGTAGCGCTGTTTTAATAACCTGATCACTTGGGTTGGTATCATCCCATGTTCCACCCATTGTCATACAACCTAAGGCAATTTGTGAAGCCCATATGTCACTATTTCCTATTTTTATTTTATTCATTTGCTTTTACCTCCTGCTAATCGTCATTATTTAGTTTAATCTTAAGCGAAACTGATTAAAATGTAAACATTTTCTATATTCAATTAGAAAATCCCCCTGTTATCTCCACTAAATGACTAGCCTAGCAAGGATCGGCCCTATTTATAAAGCTGATTTCACAACTTACTGGTGTTGTGATAACTATATACAATTTATGTATTTATCTGTTTTGTTCACGCTCACCAAAATAATGAGCTGATTTAGAATCCACTGACATAGGGGATTGTAATGGAATATGAGCGATAATATCTTCTCTTAAAAAACGCCACTCCCTCCCAATTTTATACCCTTTAAGTCTACTATCTTTAATCATATTATAAATCGTTTGATGACTCACTCTAAGAAGGCTTGCTACTTCCTGTAAATTTAGCACATCTGATTTATGACGCCCAACCCAATCTTCATTCCATCGGACTGGTTCTGGCTGTTCAAACAATTGGAGCAAGGTCTGAAATTTTGTGGCATCACGTCCCTCAAGCATGACTCTTTGACAACTTGGGCAGACAGCCATTGTAAGTCTTTCAGTATTCAGATTTGATTTTTGACAATAAGACTTTAGAGTCATCGCTTTTACTTCCATCATAATTTGGCATTCTCCGCATTTTTGAGTCATTTTTGCTCCCCCTTTTTTTCGCATATAACTGAATATGTTTTCCTTATTCCTAACAGTCATTTCAATTTTATTTTGGGACTCCCTATCCTAAAATAAAGAAACTAACTACACATTTATTATATACCACTTATTACCATATATTAAGTGTGTTGAAGGTGCTTTTTTTATAAATTTACACAAAATGGCCACAAGTTTAGCTGATTTACATTTTTTATCCTACATTCTATTATCCCCTTTACCTCTATTTTGTCTTAAACAGGTTTAGTCGACGAACATCCATGATTTAAATCTTAAAATCACTTATATCAGATTCTTTAACCCAAATTTTCAACTTTTGCTCAATCACCTTCGTTGCTTGTTTACCTTGTTCAAGTTCGTCATAAACTAACATCATTTCCAGCGAATTGTCCTGTTGACACTTAATTTCCTCACTATTTTTAACAACAATTCTAATTACGACTACTTTTGGAAATTCACATTCTAACACAAGTACTCTACTTATACATTCTAATGGAATCCGATTAGAACACTTTGAATCATCACAAGCTTCCTCCACAGAATTGAGGTTAATAAAAACATACTCATCGTCTATGATGAGATAGACAGGCAATGACTCATCTGTAAATTTTTTAAATTTAAATATGAGTTTCTTCTCACATTGAATTGCATGATTGAGATAAAATATCGAGTTATCCTCTAGATTTCCCTCTTCTCCTTCATTTCGCGGAGGGGAATCTAGAGCTTCTATCATATGGTCCTGCTTTAGTTGATTTTTAGTTTGAACATCCGTGATGGTGTTTCCTGTTTTTAATTGTTGTTCCGCCTGTTTGCTTTTCAATGTTATTTTTTTATTTTTGATGCGTCTCATTTCATTTTTCACTTTTTTATGATGCTTCTTCTTTTTTCTTTTTCTGATGACTCTTTTTTTATTTTTTTTATCCTTCTTATCTTGTTTTCGTTCTCTCTTTGCCATTTTTTTATTTCTCTTCACTTCTTTTTTTAATTCACGTCTCTCTTTACGCGATGATTGAGTTGCAAAAAAGATAATGATTAATAAAATAGCTGGTATCCCATTTAACATTCCAACCTTCTTCATCCCCTCTACCGAGAATAAAATGACCTCAGACCTAATCACAATTCCAATTCCCATACCAATCCATGCAAAGCTTAATATCATTAATATGCCAATAAATATATCTTTTACTTTATTCATACGCGCTACCTCCTACCTAAACAAACACCTCTTCGAGCCGATAAAAATCAACCCCCATCCGTCCTGTCTATTCTTTCCATTATAAAAAAGAAATCCCACCGAAGCTACTCTTAAATATTGGAGTATCTTCCATGGGATGATTTATTCTATTCTCAGTGGTTGAACAAGTCACGATGAATGTGATCTATATCTTACATTGTTTTCAAGCCGCCAAATGCAGAGGATATCTCTTTGTTTAACACCCATTTTTGAAACTTATTTACTTGTGATTGCTAAACTCATTCAATGTCAGATCTGACTAATAAAAATAACACAGATCATCCTATTCTTAGGAAAATGATTCATTCACTTCATTTCCTATCGTTGTTTCCGTTAATGATAATCCACAACTTTAACAAACTTTTTCTATGATTCCCTCCCTTGATTAGATTTACAAAATGATTACTGTATTTAATCGCCTTTATCCCACTTTTATTCGCTTTCTACGCTCAATTCATTTCTTGAAACGTACATATTTCAATAAAATGTTACCATACTATACCTATAACACCATGTACACGAGATACTCTAAAGCAGGGGATCCCCCTTAACTATTTCGGTCCAATCGAAACTCTCGTTCAACTACATATTTTTACACACTAAAAATTAAATTGGACTGATCTAATACTTTTAAAAAATAAAGGAGAAATCAAGATGGATTTAGGTGCCCTACATATAAAACTCATTGAAAACTGGGATACATTTTTGTCAACACTTGCAACCGCTGTTAAAGCAGCACGCGCTGTTGGTTTGTCTGAAGATCACATCGAAGATATGGCTAAACTGATTGGTGATTTCTTATGTGATCACGTTGACCCTGAAAATGTACAACAACGTCATCTTAAGGAGCGTTGGGATCAGGCTTCAAAAACAGAACGTCATGTCATTGCACGTGAAGTATTACGCTTAGTTGATGAAAAAATAGAAGATTAAGTTAAAACGAGACCGTATCCATTACAAGATACCGTCTCGTTTTTATCTATCTCATTTATTTAGTGATAAAAACTACTTAGCAAATAAATTTAACTGATCTGTTATAAAAAGGCTATGAATCCTGTTCGTTCTCTTTATTTTGATTCACGTTGTGAATCGCTGAATTAGATTTATATGGAACACGCCCTGATGGAATCAATTGCGAAGCTGGCCCCACATGATAATCTTGATCATCGAAGAAAATATGCGCATTAAATGCCTTTAGTATTTTATCTTTTGCAATACCACCTAGGAAAAACATTTCATCGACTTTACATCCCCAATGGCGTAACGTTAAAATCACACGTTTATGAGCAGGTGAATTTCTTGCTGTGACAATTGCAATTTTAACTAAACTATCATCTTTTTCTTTAATCGTTGATAATGTCTTTAGCAACTTAGCAAATGGCCCTTCAAGCATCGCAATTTCTGCGTTTAAAGCTTCGTTATCATAAAAGGCTTGCAATCCTTTCTCTTTAAAAATAAGTTCCGAGTCATCAGAAAACACAACCGCATCGGCATCAAAAGCAATTCTAATCTCTTTTTGATTTGGTTCGTAACCACTTGGTGCATTATAAATTAACGCAGCAGCTACTCCATTATCAATTGCATCCTGAACATCGTGTTCATTACGTGATAAGAATAAATCCACATCAAACGCATCTAAATAAGGTAATTTATCCTCACCTCCCGTAAATGCTGCACGAACAATGTCCAAATTATATTCTTTAATACTATTAAAAACGCGAAGCCCAGTCTCAGGACTATTACTCGATAAAATAATAACTTCAACAATAGGTTGATCAAACTTATCATTCATATCTAGTAGTGCTTGAACAAGCGGAAAAGCCGTCCCTTTTTCTAAAATTGTATTTTCATGTTCAATTTGGTATTTCGTATAGGCTTCAACACCTTGGGATTCAAATATTTCATTTTCTGGTTCTAAGTTAAATAAGGCACGCGTCGAAATTCCAACAACTAATTTATCACTTAAATCATAAGCCATTATATACTCACCTCTTGTTTGGATCTAGTTCGTCTCTTTTATCCTTGATAATATGTGTGGATAACTATAATTTCATTATATAAGTTTAGCACTTCCTTTTCAATCTCTTAATTTGTCTATTCCTAATCTTAACCTAGTAAAATGGCGAGTGATATGTTAGGATACCAGTATCAGCACTAATAAAAGGGGGAAATCCATATGGAATCTAATTATACCTGTCCAAAATGTGGTCATACGTCATACGAAACGGATAGTATTTCTGTCACAGGTAGCGGGCTTTCAAAGTTATTTGATGTTCAAAATCGCAGCTTCTCTACTGTTACGTGTACACGATGTAAGTACACCGAACTTTATAAAGCGTCTACTAATGAATTAGCAAATATATTTGACCTGATGATTGGCTAGCCCAAAATGGTTCTCACTCTATGTGAGAACCATTTTTTTATGATTTAGAAGTATACTTGCTAAAATTAGAGATGATTGTTTGAATTGGGACAGCTTTATCAAACTGCTTACGAACACATACTTTCTCACAACTTCTCGTGCGACATGTTCGACAACGATCTAATTTTTCATTTTGCAATAATTTTTCAACCCCTACAGTATTTCCAACAACCAATCGTCTCATTATATCTCGAATTGGAATTAAATCTTGACATCGACGTTCACATGCCGGAAACTCACAGAACTGACAGAGATTTGCCATGTGACCCAGTTTATTCTCCCACTCTTTCTTCCCAATGACTTGGTTATCTTTACTATACCCTGGGCCAATAACTGTCACATAATTTTTTTGATTTTCTTCATATTCAAATTCATTTAATCCCTTTATTCGTAAGATTAAATTGGCAGCAGCAATTCCAGATATCATCACAGCAGGAACCCCAGTTCCCATAACAGTTGATTCACCACAATGATATAGCCCCTTTAAATGACTTTTTGCTTTTAACCGTTTCATCATATGTTGCCCAAGTTCTTGTTTTGGACCACAAACTGATCCTTTATATTTCATCGCATATTTTTCAATGGTTGCTGGTGATGAAAATTCGGTGTAACAAATGTGACTTTCAAATCCTGGAAATCTTTTTTCAATAATACCTAATACTCGTTTTTCTTCTTCACGTTTTTTTGCTCGGTATTCTACCGTATGATACCCCATTCCACGCCCACTAGGCCAATCTTTTTTTGTTGGACCGATAGCCATTACACTATGATACCCTGGAGGACACAATGTTTGATCATCGATAGATAAGATGTAGACTGTAATTTCTGAATCATCTAGCTTTGTTTTATCATGGACAATCATTTCAATGGGTAAAGTCCCTTCAGGAATAGCAGCTTCTCGAACAAGTGCAAACAATACAACTGATGGATAAGCGGGTTTTAAATCTTGAGCCCACTCATTAAAAATAGGTTTCACACTATTTTTAAGTAGCGTTCCATACAAATCCCAAACATTTCCCGAATACACAACATTCTCTGCAAATAACTGAGTTCCATCACACAGTTTCACCCCTGTTACGGATTCATTCTCAACCACAATCTTATTCACTTCAGAAGAATACTTAACCATTCCTCCATTTTCTTCTATTACCTTTTCAAGTTTCCCTGTAAGTTGCATCGTAGAACCTGCGACATAATAGCCACCACCTATATGATTTTCAACAAACATAACTGCTGAAAGAATAGCCGGTGTTTCTTCAACGGTTGTATAACAATACATGGAGGTTAACTTATCAAAGAACTGAAAAACAGCTGGATTTTTAAAATAGCTTTTTAAGATACTCACCGTATTTTTATTCATAAAAGATAAAAACTTCATATATTCTTTTGGATGTTTTAATAAGGCTTTGGCTCCTTCTTCTTTTTTCATCACATCCGGTGACACATACATCGGGTTTGCAGCAATCACCTTATTATATAAGTCCGTAAAATCTCCATAAAAACGTTTAAAATTATTTACATCATCTGGAAAAATTTTTCCTAGTTGTTCAATAAACAACTCTAAATCTTCATAGAAAATAATTCTATATCCGTCAAACTCCACAGCATATAAGGCATCATGTTTAATAACCGTTAACTCTTCTTCTAATGAATTAAATAAAAACCGGCCTGGATTAAATCCTTTTTCACCAAAACCAAAAAGTTGTGCAGTTCCTTGTTCAAAAATAACATCATCTCGTTTAAAGATTCCACAGGCCCCTCCCGGCTTATAACAAGCATCTAAAAGCGTAACTTTTAGCCCTCTTTTAGCAAGTAAAGACGCACATGTTAATCCAGACAAACCAGCTCCAATCACGATTACATCTTGTTTCATTTATATCCACCTCACACTCTATTATCATTTAAATGTATGAATGAGATGCCAAAATTATGTTAAAAAGCCTCTATCTTAACTAGAGGCCACTAAAAATTAAAATAAAATTTATAATAGGTCTTAAACTAAACTTAATCGTTTAAAAAATCATAGAAAACGTGCCGATTCAGCTTGTTTTTCTATGATTTTTTATCGTTCTAATATTAATTGGTGTTGGAAATTCTAATCTAGCGATTTTTTTCTCGTCTTCAGAACTACGTAGTCTATTTACCCATTTAAAACATAAATTCCGTAGTTTAAATAAGCAGCCATCACTAACCAAATGAAATAGGGTAATAAAAGCCATCCCGCTTTTTTGTCACATTTATAAAATAGCCAATACGTCACGAGTACCAAAAGACCCAACAAGATAATCCACCAAAAAGCAAACAAGTGCCATTGTTTATTGAAAAAGAAGATTGACCACATAAAATTTATGATTAATTGTACCCCATACACAACAAGTGCAACAGTTTTATACTTATTAGCACTTTTATAGACAAAATACGAAGCTATCCCCATGAGTAAGAATAAAATAATCCACACCACAGGAAATACGAATCTTGGCGGTGTTAAATAAGGTTTTTGTAACAACTCAAATTGTTTCATCCCTTTGCTTGTCAATAAACCACTGACAACGCCGACCACTTCTGGAATTAATATAAATAGACTTATTTCTTTCCACTTCGAAATTTTCGCCATTAAAACACCTCCGACATATATTGCCTTAGTATGGTTTAACTCGTCTAAAAATATGAATTTTTTCTTCTAACTCAATCACTTAACATGCATATAAGTTGCCAAAAACACCTTTTTTCAACTGTAAATTTAATTGATTCCAGTCATTTATTGGTAAGTTTTTACCAAAGCGGATATATAATTCAATGGGCATTTCACCTTGAATTTCAAATGAATCGCATATTTTTAACGGTTCGTACGTTAACTCTAAATAAGTTTCATGAATCTTTAGGGTGATAACTTGGCCATATTCTCCTGCCCATTCTTTATTTCGTTGAATAAAAGCAAAATAACGTGATAAAACTTGTGCGTCACTCAGTGGTTGACTTAATGAAGATTTTAAAAGTTGCGTTTGCGGATGGTAAACTTCACCCTCATACGTTTGATTATCTTTTGTAATACATAAAATATGATTTTTCTTGATCATCAATTTAACCCCCACCTTTAATCGTAATATGAATTACTATATGCCTCATCATCATCAAGTATGACCAAATTTATCGTACAAACAGACTTTTATCCTATTTAAAATCTCACTATTACTTAACTCACACGTTATTAGAAGAAGGAAAAAATCTAATAAATACAGATGGATATCTTCATTTATAAGATTTTATTTATTCATTGCTTGTCCCCTTAAGATTTCCCTTTTTTATATAAACATTAAGGCATCACTAATTTTTTCTGATTGTCGACTTTTTGGTATTTCCTGTAACTCAAAATAGAAATCAGGTTGATAAAATTTCACCAACTCTGCTTTACCACTGTATCCTAAATAGAGTGTTGCGTTTATTTTACATTTTGATTGAACAAACAACTCTTTAATCCATGAATCAACACTATAAAAACGCGTGGTTACTAAGGCCACTTCTAGCTCAACTAACTTTAATTTTTGAACAAACCCTATCACCGGCAATAATTTAGATAATGCACCTAGTACGCCCTCATTTAAAAATATACGATGGTCGAAAGCAACTTTAAATTTATTTTTTTCTAGACTTTTTTTTTCCGTTAAGACTGATAGTCTATTCTGTTTTATCGCGTAGGCAACATCATCTTTATCTTCAGAAATAAACAAATCTAAGTTAAATGCATCGATATATCCTCGAGTATCATCCCCACTCGTAAAAACCCCACGGGTCATGGGCAAACCATAATAATCTAAGCTATCAAAAAGGATAATCGAAAAATCAGGTGAGCGTTTAGACAAAACAATCACCTCAATTAAAGTCTCTTTCACCCTAAGATTTAATTCTAAAATGGCAGTAATAAACGAAAAAGCTGGTCCAGGTGCTAAAATTTTTTCTTCATCTATAACACTTTTCAAACCATCATTTAATTGAGTGGTAAATGTTATAGAATCTTCTATCCTAAATAATGCTTCACTAGAAATACCAATGACCAACTTCTCCAATTTCACTCCCCCCACTTCGTCCCCTAAGTATAAAATTATATGAGTGAAACTATCTCAGTAGAACATTAAAAAAATTGAATAGGTGACTTTAATTATCTGATTCTCAGAACACCTTTATACTCACCTATTGATTAGCATAATCCTCCCTATATTTATCTCAATTAAATTATTCTATTTTTTCATTATTCACTTACACATTCACACACACTTTTCTTACCAACTAAAAAAACTTAAATGACTTAGACCGTCATTTAAGCTTTTACTCATATGACATTTACAACCTCATGCTTTAAATGTTTCGTAACTACCGTTTCACGATTAATTTGAATAGCTTTTTAACTACATTTAAGAGACGGATTATACTTACAGTTGAGCGCACTACATTTTATATTGGGAATCGTCGTGCTTATCTGTTCAAATTCACTTACAAGCTTAACTTTGAATGCTGATTATAATTCTCTTCTGGTTTCGTTGCTTGTCATTGATTCATCAATTTTAATTTTATCGTGAACAGACCTATTTTTATTGTATTTCGCACCCGAATAAAACACTAAGTACTTTTTCACTAAGACTCTACCTGTTTAATTAAACTATTTTTCGACAAAAAACTACACTAAAGTTTGTTTTATATGTTCACTTTGTGTCCTTTCTGTGATAAAATGAAGACAACTTTAACCGATGATGAATAATTTTACTCTTTTAGGGTAAATAAGTTCTTAATCTTACTCCTTTTTTAGTTAGACTGTAGGTCGGTAGGTTAGTAGATAGGTTTTACATAAAAAAAATTGTAGGAGACGTAAAAACGGTTTTACGTCATGTAGATTAGTAGGAGGAATTTAATATGAGTCAACAAAACACATCACCTCGTGATGGCTTTTCATCACGCTTTGGAATTATTGCAGCCGCTGCAGGATCAGCAATTGGTTTAGGTAATATATGGAAATTTCCGTATATTGTTGGGGAAAATGGAGGTTCTGCTTTCATCCTTGTTTATTTAATTGCTATTGCTTTAGTTGGGATTCCGGTCCTTTTAGCTGAATTTATTATTGGTCGTCGTGGTCAAGCAAATGCTGTTAGATCATTTAAAAAAGTAGCACCTGGGAAACCTTGGTTTGCTATTGGGTGGATGGGAATCGTCGCAGCATTCATGATTTTAGGATTCTATACTGTTATTGCTGGCTACACGATTCACTACTTCTTCTTGTCAGTTACTAATTCATTCGCTGGAATGAGTGCAGCAGATATTACAACAACATACAATTCATTCTCTAGTAGTACATTCCAACCAATTATTTATACCTTAATCTTTATGATCGTAGCCGTTGGAATCGTCATTGGTGGGATTAAAGATGGAATTGAAAAATACAGTAAAGTTTTAATGCCTGGTCTTCTTGGTATCATTGTATTATTAGTTATTCGGGCCATTACATTACCTGGAGCATCAGCAGGAATCGAGTTCTTATTAAAACCTGATTTTAGTGCCTTAACAGCTAGTTCGTTCCTTGATGCATTAGGTCACTCATTCTTCTCATTAAGTGTTGGAATGGGGACTATGTTAACATACGGTTCTTACATTAATAAAAAAGAAAACTTAGCTACAACAACAGTTAGCATAGCATTTGCAGATACCATTATCGCACTACTTGCAGGACTTGCTATTTTCCCTGCTGTCTTTGCCTTTGGGATTGATCCAACAGCAGGACCAGGTTTAGTTTTCATCACCTTACCAAATGTATTTTTACAAATGTCAGGTGGAGCTATCTTTGGTGCTCTCTTCTTCTTCTTATTATTCATTGCAGCATTAACTTCAGTTGTTTCAATCTTTGAAGTCATCATTGCCTATGTCTCTGAAGAACTAAACTTTTCAAGAAAAAAAGCAATCCTGTTAACCTCATTAACTGTTGCATTCATTGGGACATTAGCTTCATTATCAAATGTAACAGATTCAAATTTAGTTTTATTCAATCAGTCACTCTTTGATTTTATGGATTCATTCTCAGCTAAGATTTTACTTCCTTTAGGTGGATTCTTCATTGTGGTCTTCCTAGGTTTCTTCTTTAAAAAAGAAGACCTTGCTGATGAATTATCACAAGGATCAAAGAATATTAAAACTACAATGTTATACATTAGTATTACAAAGTTTATAGCACCTGTTGCTATTGCTATTGTCTTTTTATATGAGCTAGGGTTATTCTAAAATCATAAAAAATGACTATCTCTAAATTTAGAGATAGTCATTTTTTTATCCCCTAATTATTGATATTTCGTAATTTAAAATAAATCTTTTGTAAATTAAACTTATCTTATGTTGTGGAGGATACCATCTTTTTATATAATTCATTTAAGTTAAGCATGGCTAATTCTGCCTTGGGATGATGACAAACATCAGGATGAATCACACGTACTATTTCACGATACCACTGTTTAGCACGCTCTTCATGATGATAAAAACTTTTATTAATTCCTAACTTCTTTGTTCGTGCACTCCCTTCAAGTTCAAGCAAATAAAAGATATAGGCATCTTCTTGTGAATTAAAATAGTCAGGTTTTGTTATCAACTCTGCTTTTGATACTTCACTTCTAAATACATTTAATTCTTTTATCTCAGGTTCGAGGATATGATAAGCCAGTTCTTGCAAAGCGACAACTTGATCATATAGTTCACTCCATCCTCTACTTTTAATTTTAATCAACCCTTCTACATCATACATAATCTGATTTTTTATGACCTGATATGAACCTAGTTTTCTCAACTCTACTTCTGATGTGACATGTGTCCAGTCCACGATAATTCCTCCTCATTTCATGATATTTATCTTCAAAGTCATTTACTTTTTTAAAAACCTGCTTTTGTTTTCAAGCCATCTATACCTTGATTAAGTTTGATTCCTTATTTTCAATCCATCATTTAGAACTAACATTCAGTAAGCACTTTCACAATGGATTTACTTCTTACTAGTTTTATATTAATTTCAGTACAATTTTATTACTAAACTCGTTTTATATGTGATAAAAAACACGAATATGCTCATAATTTTTATGAAATTTGACACTATCGCATATTTTTTAGGAATAAGAGAATAATATTAAAGATTTTCCTAGGAAATATTGTGTAGAAAAATCACACATTTTAAGGAGGCGTCGCCATTATGTCATCAGATGATAAATTCGAAAAAATTATTGATCGTTCAAAAACACTTAAACATGACGCAGTAAATTCAGCAAAATCACTAAATAAAAATACACAATCAGCTGCAAAATCATTTGTAAATGGCGTTAACAAAGCTACAGAAAAAGCAATAGACGGCGTTGAATTTGCTAGCGAAGAAGTCGTAAAAGGTGCTAAACATCTTGCAAAAAACATTTCTAATGCAGCCTCATCCACTGTAGATAATGTTGAATTTGCGAGTGAAAGAATGGTGGACAAAACTGAAAAAGTAGTTCATAAAGCTGAAAAAGTAGTAAAAGAGGTACGCGATACATTAACAGAAGAAGACTATTAGAACTTTGAAATTATTAATAATGATTTGATAAACAAAGCTAAGCATATAAGGACAACTTAAACAAAAAAAGAAGTTCATTTATCGACACCTGTTGTCCGATAAATGAACTTCTTTTTTTGTTTAATTAAATGACTTCTCTTTATTTTATTTATCAAAATAATTATTCTACCTATTTACGTCCCACAATAAGTGATAAATCCCCTAACAATAAGTCATACCCAAATTCAGTTTCAAATTTAAGTTCAATCGAACTAATTTCACTCAAATTAACATCCTTAAATGCTGACATTTTAAATCTCACATCACTTAAAACTGGCTCGCTGTGACTAGCTGGTGTGTTGGTTCTATCAATTGATGCCTTCAAACGGCTGCTCTTTCCGCTTGCATCCTTCAATTCAATAATAAAATCCTGTTTATCTAATTGCTCACGGGCTTCATCCTTTTGATTAAATGCTAAATATAAAGAAAGCGTCTCATACTGTGATAAATCTTTATGTGTACTTGGTAAATTGATGATAAAAGAAGCCGGATAGTCACAGATATCAAATTTAAAGGTCGATAAATAACTA
>JBOFCV010000533.1:0-7867 GCA_051646305.1 Turicibacter sp. | reverse complement strand
CATCTGTCTTTATCCAGATACTTTTCTATTCAAGTAAGGAGGAATTAATTATGAATAAACTACAACTTAAAACTTATGCTAAAAAAATCATGTTTTTCATGATTGGATGTTTTATTATCCAAATTGGGGTTTCATTCTTCATAAAATCAAACACGGGTGTTGATTCAAATACAATTCTTTTACAGGGGATTGCAAATAAACTTCCAGTAACTGTTGGACAAGCTAATATGTTTATCATGGGAAGTGTTTTTGTATTTATGATCTTATTTGCTAGAAACTACATTAATTTGGGGACATTTTTAGCGCTTATAACGGCTGGTCCGTTTTTAGACTTAATCAATAAGATATCTGTAAATTTATCATTTGAATCTATTCCTTATGTGATTTGTCTAATTATAGTGGCGCTTAGCTGCGTTATTATTGCAATCGGATTCTCAATTTTGAAATCTGCAAATTTAGGTGTTTCACCCACGGATCAACTTCCATTTATAATTTGTGATAAAACTGGATTCCAATATAAATGGGTTCGAATCACGATTGATGTCTTATTTGTTGTTATTGGATTTAGCTTAGGTGGGGTTCTTGGATTAGGAACAATTGTCATTACCTTCACGGTTGGTCCAGCTATTCAATACTTATTACCTATTATCGGACCTCGTGTTGAAGCACTTATTGACGCAACATCTACTCCTACTGACGAGTCTGAAGCTATTAATTCCGTCGAAACAATCATTGAATAGTTTATCGTATTCATAATAAAGAGTGATAACCTCAAATTTTCTTGATGTTGTCACTCTTTTTATATTTAACTGTATTTTATCTCTTGAACTACGGAACTAAGGTTTCTATCCATTCATACTGAATATATCTAGGTTATTTTGATGCATCCTATTTTAATTAGCACGTCTAAGACTAGTGGGTTTAGAACTTTATCTGATGCAAAAGATTATCTCGTTTATATAGAAAGGCAACCACATGTAAAAGATGGTTGCCTTTGTTCTTATAAAACCTAAGAAGAAGAAAATGAAACAAAGAAGAAATGATTTGAAAGAGAAATGGGGGGCAGAAGAGAATGAAGAAATCATATTGATCTCTTATTTTCTTCTCAAGATATACTATGCTAATCCCTATCATAGGTGCATGATTAAGTTAGTTCAATCTATTATTTATTAACAGACATGTCCACGACGTTCCATGATTTGGGCCACAATACTTGAATCAAGCTCAGAATAATTACATTGAATATTAATTTCGTCTTGTTCAATTTGGATAAATTTAACCTCATCTATTGGCATAAATTTTTCAACCTGATATATGTAAAACAAGCCCATTTGATCGGTACTTAACCTATTCCCAAGGAAATTACCAAATCGAAGTGAATCCCCTGATTTGACGATAAAGGTTAGTTCTTGGATTACCTCTGACTTATTTGATTTTAATTGAATAATTTTTTCATCATCCTTTGGTTCTGAATTAAAGTCACTTATCATTTTCTTTTCGTGTGACAGTTTTATTTTCCAATCACGATCACTTAAACGCTCGGCCCCCATAAAATAAATTTTGATTAAACCATCTGCGGATGTTAAAAACGAATTTCCAATAAAGCAACTCACATTCCTTTCCAAAGCCAATCACTCCTACATTAGATAATTTTCTACATTATGGACATTTTCTGATTGTTTATGCATAATATAGCTAATTTATTTCGTTAAAGTAAACAGATACGCGTTAATCAATAAGGATAATTTCCTTTTTATTTCTAACAAGACTCTCTATCTCACGCCCATGTGGAATAATTTTACATTATATCACTGTGCATATTAGTGGTAAAATAAGTCTTTAATCGTAAGTGTGACGTTACGGCACCTTTTGGAGGGATCTTGGTGGAGGAAAAGTTATACAAAATACAAGAAGTTGCTTACCTACATAATATATCTAAAAAAACATTAATCTATTATGATCAAATTGGACTCTTTAAACCCCAATTTGTAGATGAAACAAATAATTATCGTTACTATGCCCGAAAAGAATTTCCAATTTTAAAACAAATTATATATCTAAAAAAAATTGGTTTTTCCTTAGATGAAATTCGATTATTATTAGCTAATCGCACACATGAAAGTATTATTTCTGCTCTAACCTGTCAAAAACAAGAGATTGAAACTGAAATTTCAGAGTTACAGCAAATTAATGAGAGTATTGATTATATGCTACAGTTTTATCAAAAAACAAAATATATTGAAGACAATGATCTCTATCGCCCTTCCATCAAACTATTACCTGATCGTAAAATCTTTTATTATCGCTGCGAGGACAGTGGGTGTAAAGAATCTGTTATGTTAACGTATCGTAAAGTTTTGCGTCATTTGGATTCGCTTAATTTATTTTCACATCAAGAATATGGGACGATCTATTTTAATCGCGATGAGAATGAACCTATTTGCAACCATGTTGGGTCTTTCATTAGCCTACCTGATAATTTTTTGGTGGAAAATCATTATTTAGTGAGCGGTGGAAAATATATTACGATGTATAAGAAAAGTGGTTATTACGATGAGTTAGGCGTCAATTATTTTATTAATTGGATTAAAGAGAATGGCTATGAAATGATAGGCGATATTTATGATTATTGTATGGTGGATTATTCCTTCACCAAAAATGAGGATGAAATGATTATGGAGCTTCAAGTAAGGGTGAGATAAAAGTCTCACCCTTTTTTTAGGCTCTGTTCGTTTGTGTTGGTGTTTTCCTATTGTCTTGAAACTGAAGTATATGTATTCCTTCGAAAAATTCTGATTTGAAATAATTGAGAAAGTTGGCTCATATCAGTCCTTTTACTAAATTTAAATAGCTTGATTTAATCAGAATCATTCTGTAACAACAATAAAGTCTAGCAGCGTCTTTATTTCGTTGGTTAAATTTTTCTATTCTTTTATTTTATAATCATCAAAAGATTATTTTATGCTTAAAAGGCATTATTTGATTGTCTTTCGGCAGAGATTTCATCCTTACTTTTGTAAAAATAGCGATGATTGCTAGGAAAATATCGACAATATATACTTAAATATAACAAATTAACTTTTTTTCACAATCTTTCTTGACTATACCCTTAAAGTATCCTTTATATTTGAGTTGTGAAATATTAAACTAAGTGGAGGTTTTTGAAATGAGTACAAAAATGAGTGTTAAAGAGTTTAGTAACAAAATACTAACAGGAATGAGTATCGGAATCGTTGTTGCCTTAGTTCCTTCTGCCTTACTCGGTGAGATTGGGAAAGCATTCGACTTACAAGCCATTGTTGATATAACTGGATTTGCAGGAAAAATGTTAGCTGTTATTATGGGACTATGTATTGCTATGCAATTTAAAATGACACCGATTCAGTCAGGGACTTTAGCCATTACGACCATTATTGGATCTGGTGCGATTAAAATAGTAGATGGTGTAACGGTCCTTGCAGGGCTTGGTGACGTGATTAATGCAGGATTAACAGCGGCATTAGCGACTTTATTAATTTTATTTATTGGTAATAAATTAAAAGCTTATACGATGTTATTAGTTCCAACGATTGTGATTACATTAGTTGGATTTATCGGATTACAAACACTTCCTTATGTTTCTTCATTAACAACGTATCTGGGTGAAATGGTTGGGATGTTTACAACACTACAGCCCGTGTTAATGGGGATTTTAATTTCAGTTACATTTGCCTTCTTAATTATCTCTCCGGTTTCAACGGTTGGGGTTGCCATGGCTATTTCATTAGCTGGGATCGGTTCTGGAGCTGCAAACTTAGGAATATGTGCAGCTGGATTCGGACTTGCAGTATCTGGATTCAAACAAAATGGATTAGGAACTTCAGCGGCTCACTTCTTAGGCTCACCAAAGATTCAAATGGCTAACTTTGTTAAAAAGCCTCGTATGATTTTACCGATTTTAGCAAACGCTGCAGTCGTTGGTGCTGTGGGGGCGCTTGTTGGCATTCAAGGAACACCTGCCAGTGCTGGATTTGGATTTAGTGGATTAATTGGTCCAATCAACCATTTAAATATCGTAGGATATAGCACGATGAATATACTAGTTTGTGCCCTTGTCTTTGTTGTGTTACCACTTGCTTTAGGATTTATCTGTAAGTTTATCTTTATTAACCGTACGAACTTAGTTAAAGAAGAAGATTATTTAATTGAATTTAAATAATTCTATCTATTTGTAATGATCTTTGCTTTCTTCTTAAAGTAAATGATCCTGATTGACAAATAAGTTGGATTTAATGTTCTCCCAATTTACCCCATGTAAACCAAATATAAATATCAGCCTATCAAGGCAATCCCCCTTTTAACCAAAAAAATTAACACTCAACTGTTACTACAGTTCAGATCGCTAATCTACATGAATGTGAGGGCATAATCCTTGTCCTCTCCCCCCATTCTCTCTTATGGCAGCGATTTGATGACATTTAATTAAACAATATCAACATCTTTTAATTCATACATAACTTAAACTATAAAGGAGGTCATTTCATGAAAATCATTGCTTATGCATGTCGACCTGATGAAACACCTGGATTTGATAAATTTACAAAGGAATTAAACTTAAATGTGACGTATGTATTGGAAAGTCTATCACTTGAAAATGTCCATTTAGCAGAAGGATTTAAAGCCGTTACTATTCTTGGAAACTGTGATGCCTCTAAAGAAGTCCTATTAAAACTTCATGAGTTAGGCGTACAATTTTTAGCCTCACGTAGTGCTGGCTATAACAACATTGATGTGGTAGTGGCTAGGGAATTAGGGATTCGTATAAGTAATGCCACCTATTCTCCAAACTGTGTAGCTGACTTTGCTGTCATGCTTGCGTTAATGGTTAATCGCCGTGTTATTGAAGCAATTAAACGTAATGGAGCTCACGATTATTCATTACCAGGCCTCATGGGTCAAGAATTAAAAAATCAAACCGTTGGTGTCATTGGGACCGGTCGTATCGGGCAAAACGTCATCAAAAACTTCTCAGGATTTGGATGTAAAATCCTTGGTCATGATCTGTATGAGAACGAAGAAATGAAATCTTATATCGAATATGTGGATTTAGATACGTTATTAGCAAATTCAGATATCATTACCCTTCATGCTCCACTATTTACAAGTAATTATCACTTAATAAACAAAGAGACCATTGCAAAAATGAAGACTGGTGTAAAAATAATAAACACAGCTCGTGGTGAATTAATTGATACATTAGATTTAATTGAGGGCCTTAAAAGCGGTAAAATTGGTGGGGCAGGTCTTGATGTATTAGAATCAGAGCTTGGAATTTTCCATCATGATTGTCGTGTAACAGGGGTTAATAACGATCAGTTAGCGATTTTAAAGCAACTTCAAAACGTTGTCGTGACAAATCATTGTGCCTTCTATACCGATCAAGCTGTCTTAGATATGGTCGAGTGTGGTTTAAAAAGCTTACACGAGTTTATGTTAACAAACGAAAGCCCATGGGAAATTAAGTAGACTCTTGATTTAGTTAATCATATTTATTGATCCCCCCATTACCTAAAAGTTAGAAAATGATTGAACCTGATCATTTTCTAACTTTTTTCTTTGATTATCTTTCCTATTTAGTCTTCTTACTTATTGTTAATGCTCAAAATTTTAAACAAGAACATCAATCTACTCGTATAGTAAGACTCTTTTTTGGTTAACCTATAATCGTGATAACTTGTAAGCGTTAACAATCGATAGGAGGAGTTCTTAATGTCTATAAACTGTAGTGTTCGTAACTGTGTTCATCATAGTGGTAATGGAAAATGTCATGCAAAATCTGTTCTAATTATTGGTTCACAAGCAACGTCAACAGATGAAACACTTTGTAAAAGCTATTTAAGAAAATCTGCTGAAGATTCGCTACATACTGAGTTCGCAAGTGAATTCAATAGTACAAGTCGTACAGCAAATTCTTTAAATATCGAATGTTGCGCCACTAAATGTAAACATAATGACTCAAAATCATGCCTTGCAAGTCAAGTAGCTATTAATGCCACTGACGCAAGCTGTGCAACATTTGAAGAATAGAAAAAGATATAAAAAAAAGCAGGAGTGACAATACTATGTCGTCTCCTGCTTTTTTTGGCCTGTACTTACTTGATAATCATATTTAAAGGCACTCTATCATTCAGTGTATCTTAATTTGAACTATATTTTAAGTATTAGGACATTTTTTATTTGAGTTCCAATTCTAGTTGCTAAAACTTTTATATTGATTTTCACTAAGAATATAGTAATTTGATTAAAAATTACTATCTCTTATTTGACCAGTAATTGACCTTAAATAAATCTAATAACTAATGGTTCTTCTAAATCAGCCAGTTTTGAAGGGCGAATCAATTTAGTATTACCTTTTATCTCAATAACATATTCAGGACTTTCAACAATTTCTTTTGCTGTCGTTACGGATATAACATCACCTTTATGGTTTAATCTTAAATGAATTTCATCTCCTTTGACACACACAATTTCGGCAGTTGAATAATTAATTAAAATCTCATTTAATTGAATATTTATTGGTAAAAGAAGTCCATCTTTAGAGTTCAAACGAACTTTATGACCCTCAAACAATAAAACTCCATCTTTATAAATATTGAATGATTTATTAAATCCATCTAAGTTTAGTAAGTGTAAATATGCTTCTTCACAATTATTTTTATTTTCAGTCATAAATATACCTGAATGACGGCAATCATGTGATAATTCTGGACTTGCATCCAAATACTCAAAACACATTTTAAAGAAATTCAAATCACAATTATAGTTACCCGATAAAACTATGCATTTTCCTAATCCCACAATTGTTTTAAAAGCACTGACACCATCAGTTCCATAAATTTTCATTAGTGCTGTTCCTCGTTGAATATCATACATTTGAGCGTACTGAAGACGTGTTTCTGGATACCCCTCTCCATATGCTGATAAATAGAAATGTCTTGCATCTTGAACATTTTCAATCGATGTAATACCTAGTGCATCTTTTAAAATGGTACATGGATTTTGTTCCATATCATAAAGGGGCACTTCTCCATATAAGAAAAGATTTCCTCCCTCATTTAAATGATTAACAAGTTTTTCTTGTATACTGGCAGCCATATAACTCGCTGAAAAGACAACTATTGTTTTTTTTGTATTGATCTCTTTATTTTGAATATCAATGGCAGTAAACCTATAGTTCATTAATAGTGCTGCTCTTCCAACAGATTCCCATGCTGCACAACCTCGATTTTTTTCTAAGTTAGCTTTTAAATTTAATGATTTATCACTTCCTGGATAAAAGTACTCTGTCATATAATAATCGGGAATAAATCCTATTGTTAAATTATCATATACCTCAGTCATAGACGCTAATTTTGATTTATTTGCAAGCATCGTTTTAATTGAACTTGCCATTCTTGGATAGGTATAATTTAAATCGCCTTCAGGACTAATCGGTGCTGCAAACCCATGACGCTCACCAGTTATTGCAATACGATCATTACCATCGTTTAATGTGAGATTATCAAAACGATAATTCGTCCCCCCAGCAAATAAATAATAATTTAATAACCGATTTCCCTGAGCAATACACATTCTTGTTTTAAAATCGGCAGCTGACACATCAAATCTGCCACTATAATTCGATCCATAATTTCCATCACCACACTCAAACTCTACAGAAGTTAACGGCTGTTCATCACGCCCCATAGCTGCCATTAGTGCATTACAAATATAAAGATCTTGGAATCTATCCATTGATAAATCCCCGAGATAAATATCTGATCCATATAAATACCCCTCATCTTGTGTGTAGCTTTCATATAATTGACTAATTCCAACTGGATAAGTT
>JBOFCV010000166.1:0-1940 GCA_051646305.1 Turicibacter sp. | reverse complement strand
AGAACAAAATGTTGTTCTGATTGGCGTTAAAGGGATTAATAAAGAGTATGAATATCGCCACCTTGGTGGTGAAGTCGGCCGTTTTCTTGACCAACATCATATAGAAAATGTCAAATTCAATCAGATTAGTGACGAACACCTACCTATCTTTATGGAAGGATTAATCTTGGGAACGAATTATCAAGATTCTTATAAAAAGGAAAGAAAAGTTCACTGCTTAAAAAATATGACATGTGATAACGATGTAGATTTAGAACAAATTTATGAAGCGGCATTCAATAAAAGTAAGGCAACACTTCTTGCTCGGGCGATTTCAAACGCGCCACTAAGTGAGTTTAATACAACACAATACGCATCCATAGCGCAAGATGTTTTTAAGGGATTAGATGTAACGGTAGAAATATTAAATAAAGAAGAATTAATAGCAAAACAATTTAATGGGATTTTGGCAGTATCCAAAGGAAGTCACATTGAACCCAAAGTCATTATCTTAACTTATCAAAGTAACAAGGAATTGCCATTAACAGCTTTAGTGGGAAAAGGAATTACGTTTGATATGGGAGGGTATAACGTTAAAAGTGGTAAAGATTTATCAGGAAGCCGTGTTGATATGGGAGGTTCTGCAGCCGTATTGGGTGCATTCTATGAAATAGCGACAAAAAAGATAGAAGCTAATGTGGTGGGAATTATCCTCGTAACTGAAAATTTAATAAATAGTGAAGCGATGGTTCCCGGTGATATTATTAAATATCCGAATGGGATAAGTGTACAAGTATCGAATACAGATGCTGAAGGAAGGCTTTTGTTGGCAGATGGTCTAATCTATGCACAGAAGCTAGGTTCAAAAAATATCATTGATATTGCGACGTTAACAGGATCAATCGGTATGGCACTTGGTAAGGAAATGGCTGGCTTTTTTACAGACCATGAGTATCTAAGACACTATTTAAATCAAAGTGCTGAATCAACAGGTGAGAAAATATGGGAATTACCTTTAATAAAGGCGTATGAAGAAAGTTTAAATAGTCAGTATGCGGATTTCCTAAATCTTTCAACAATGAGCTTTGCCGGACATATAACGGCGGCACTCTTTTTACAAAAGTTTATTGAAAAAGAAATAAACTGGGCACATCTTGATATTGCGGCAACAGTCGATATTGAGTGTAATCGAAATGATGATGTCATTGGAATGACTGGATACGGTGTAAAACTATTATCAAAATTTATCGAAATGATAGGGTAGGAGATTGATTATGGAATTTAACAATGATTATAATTTACGTAAATTAAATGACATACGTAGTATTAAGGGGATGCTAGCAAATAGGATAGATACAGTAATATCTAATTTAAATATTAAAGTACATGTAACAAAAGAGCCCTTATCTTTTGCGCAGTTTAAAGCATTAAACGACGAAGATTTTAAAACACTGAATATAAATGATTCATGGGCAAAGTTGTTTGAATGTGGTTGGTTTATTATTGAGGGACAATTAGATCCAGCTGTATTAAATCAAAATCTAATTTTGAAATTAGATATTAATGGAGAAGCATTATTATTTAACGAATCGGGAAAAGCTGTAAAAGGATTTACAAATGGAAGTTCTGTGTACGATAGACAACATGGGGAACCTGGAAAATTATATTTTGAAATGAATGAGTTTATTAAGCCAGATGGATCAATAAAATTATTTATTGATGGCGCAGCAAATGATTTGTTTGGATCACTTCAAGAAAATGGTAAAATTAAGTATTGCGAAATTGTGACACGCAATCAAGCGTTACTTGAAGCTTATTATGATGTTGAAACATTAGTTTTGTTACTGACGACGTTTGAGGAGAACTCAAAAGAATATTTAGAATTATTAGAAGAATTATTTGATTTATACGCTGCAGTAGCCTATGAAAGTGATGATTATTTAGATCAAGTTAAAGTGTTA
>JBOFCV010000515.1:0-2092 GCA_051646305.1 Turicibacter sp. | reverse complement strand
CTGCCACCATACGATCCTCATTATTAATCATCTGAACCATTTCAAGCGTCGAGCATGTATCAATGGTCCTCGTTCTTTCATTATTTGTTTCCGTCATTAATTGTTCTAGATTTAAACTTTGGTATTCCATGTTTCACACTCCCCTTTATCCCATTAATTTTTAATATAAATGGTACATTTCTTTTTTATTTTTAAACTGTTCTGACTCTAATCTATATTTTTCAATTAATACATCTGCCGCAGTTGGTTGTAATCTCAATGACTTTGTTCCCGCCAATTTATCAATAAATAAAGCATCAGATTCAAACGGTGGTGAAATAAAGAAATCTTGATCTGTTGTCATTTTTTTTGCTTCTTCTAATAAATAAAGCCCGACTTCAACCGCACGAACCACTTTTTTATCAGTTACATGAATTTGTACCCCTTGGCACATTTGACCTTGATGTTTTGAGAAGGTTGGAACAAAGAAGGTTGGTCTAAAGATAACACCGGCTAAATTTTTAGCATTCATGATGTTAGCTAACTCAGTTCCATCAATCCACGGTGCACCCACTATTTCAAATGGCTTTGTTGTTCCACGCCCTTCTGATAAACAAGTTCCTTCAAATAGACAAGTTCCGTTATATAAAACTTCTGCTTCTAAACTTGGTATGTTAGGGCTTGGATTAATAAAGAGAAGTCCTGTTTCATCAAAAAACATCTCACGATTATAGCCGTCCATTTTAACAACTAAAAGATCACACCCAATTTGTTCTAAGTCATTAGCCATCATGGCAAACTCACCACTCGTTAATCCGTAACGTTGAGGCATTTCAAAGCAACCCACAAATGATTTGACCGAAGTTTCTAAAATATTTCCTTCAACAATATTTCCACCGATTGGATTCGGACGATCTAACACAATCATCGGTTTATTATTTTTCGCACAACTTCTCAAACAATTTAATAGTGTTGAAATATACGTATAAAAGCGTGAACCTGTATCTTGAATATCATAAATTAGCACATCATATTTATCATTTAATGAATCTGGAATACTATGACTACTTCCATAAATACTGAACACTTCAATCCCGCTTCGTTCATCTATATACGTATCCACATGTTCTCCCGCTTGTTTATCGCCGCGAACACCATGCTCTGGTGAAAATAACAATGTTAAATTGTAATCTTCATTTAATACATCAATTGAAGATTTTAACTCTTTATTAACACCTGTTGGATTTGTAATTAATGCTAATTTCTTACCTTTTAACACATGATCATATTGACTTAGATTATCTATTCCACAGAGAACCATAATTCTCCCCCTTGAGTGATTTTTAGTTTTTTTTGGTTGTTTGAAACAAGCGATACGTTTTGCGTTGAATTTTTCAAGTTTGAACTTTCTTAATAAGTTTACTCATTCTGACTCGGTGTATCACTTAGCTTAAATGTCCCATTTCGAATAATTCATTCATAATGCAGTTATGTAATACACGTCTAAACGGAATGATTTTGCGGTTTTCATCACCTAGATACACACGATTTGTTAAAAACACGATATAAGTTCCGGTTTCTTCATCGACCCATAAATCAGTTCCTGTATAGCCAGTGTGACCGTAAGTCCCTATGCTAAACAAATCTCCGGCTGGCGAGGTGTGATCTTGTTTGAGACTAAATCCAAGACCTCGCGCTTCAAATCCTTCTTTGGAATAATTCTTGATCGCACATTTAAACATCGCAGGCTTAATGTATGTTTTTCCATGCAACGTTCCCCGATTAGCCAGTAAGCACGCAAATTGTGAAACGGAATCAATACTAGCAAACACCCCAGCATTACCCGAAACACCACCCATAAAACGAGCATTTGGATCATGAACAATTCCCGCTTCATCATCATCTGACGTTTTTGCGATGTGATCATGTTTCAAGTTATATCCGATTGTTTTTAGATCGAGTGGCTTAACAACATACTCATTAAATAACTCATCAAGCGGCACTCCACCCACTTTTTCTAAAATTTTACCGAGCGTGATATACCCGGTGCAACTATAAATAACATCCGAACCCACTTCATATTGTAGAGGGGTATTTAAGATAACTTTTTCAA
>JBOFCV010000502.1:0-1878 GCA_051646305.1 Turicibacter sp. | reverse complement strand
GTTGATGATGTGAGCTTTGATATTTATAAAGGTGAAGTTTTTGGACTTGTAGGTGAATCAGGTTCAGGAAAATCAACAACTGGTCGTTCAATCATTCGTTTATATGATATTACTGCCGGTGAAGTGAAGTTTGACGGTCAAGTAATTAGCGGGAAAATCAAAAATGATTTAAAGCGGACATTAACACGTGAAATTCAAATGATTTTCCAAGATCCATATGCATGTTTAAATCCGCGTATGAAAGTTATTGATATTATTGCTGAAGGATTAGACATCCATAAATTAGCGGAAAATAAAGCAGATCGCCAAGAGAAAGTCTATAAAATTCTTGAAATTGTTGGATTAACACCAGATCACGCAAACCGTTTCCCACACGAATTCTCAGGGGGACAACGTCAACGGATCGGGATTGCTCGTGCTTTAATCACGCAACCGAAATTTATCATTGCTGATGAACCAATTTCAGCACTTGATGTTTCAATTCAAGCACAAGTTGTAAACTTAATGCAAAAATTACAAAAAGAATTTGGCTTAACGTATTTATTTATCGCCCATGATTTATCAATGGTTAAATACATTAGTGATCGTGTTGGGGTAATGTATCACGGAAAACTCGTTGAGTTAGCTGATGCGGATGAGTTATACGCTCACCCATTACACCCATATACAAAATCACTCTTATCAGCGATTCCGGAACCAGATCCGATTTATGAGCGTAATCGCCAACGGATTCCATACACTGCCGATGTCCATGACTATTCAAAAGAAGGACCTGAGTGGGTAGAAATTCGCCCAGGACACTTTATTCGTGCAAACAAAGCCGAATTAGTCGCATATGAGAAACAATTAGCAGATAAAAAGTAAAATGATACCTAGGAAGTGGACACTAAAAAATGTGTTCAAATTCTAGGTGTTTTTTTATACTTAAAATTCGGAAACTAAAATCAACGATTAAGTGATTGGTGTTTTCCCCGAAATTAATAGTCATACAATCGGTGAATAAGTAGCGAGCTTCACCTGATTGAGCGCTTGATTGAGTGTTTGCAGATACCGTGAAAGTCGCTTGATAAGGCTAATCATTGGCTACGATATTTTTTAAAATCATGCTGAGATTATCGAAAAAATTAATTAAACTTACGTTGAGTTTGTGATGCGTTTCCGCTAGAATAGAGAGTATATCAAAGTTAAAGTTATTAACGAGATGACGAAGGAGGAAGTTTGATGATTACAATCTATACAACACCGAGCTGTTCATCTTGCCGTAAAGCAAAAAAATGGCTAGAAAATTTTAGTTTACCATATCGTGAAAAAAACTTATTTGTGACGCCGTTAACGGCTGATGAATTACGTTATATTTTAGAACGCACAGAAAATGGCACGGAAGATATTATTTCACGGCGTTCAAAAGTGATTATGGAAGGGAATATTGATATTGAATCAATGAGCCTGAATACATTAATCGAATTTGTCCAAGAAAATCCAAGTGTACTGCGCCGACCAATTATTATTGATGATAAGCGTCTACAAGTTGGATATAATGATGAAGAAATTCGGACATTTGTTCCACGTGAATTACGTGAATTATGTGTGAGTTGTGACAGTTGTGAGAAATACCCAACATGCCAAGGTATCCGTGGGGTTATTGCAAACTAAGGAGAGTGGGGGAGCCACTCTTTTTTTCTAAGGGGAGTAATTTATGCAGAAGAAACCAAAGTGGCGAATGTTAAAAAGTCGGGGGCGATTTATTGCGTTATTATTGATGGTTATCGCCATTATTGTTGTGGTGACCGCAATTTTTTGGACGTATAGTAATAGCTTTATCTTATCAATTATTCAATTATTGATTTCATTTATTATTTTTATTGCGATTTTTTTTAG
>JBOFCV010000501.1:0-6652 GCA_051646305.1 Turicibacter sp. | reverse complement strand
ATTTTTTTATTTCTTCATGTACTATTTTTCCTAACTTGTTATTTCTTTCATTCGGTGAAAGTAACAGTAAACCTATCATCCAAGTTTTATTATCCGGATAATTCTTAAATATATCTATCATTCCAATTAATAAATCGTCTTTATTATATATTCCAAGTGTTAAGGAGTCCTTTGATGTTTTTTTATCACTGTATTCAAAAATACTGTCTACATCCTCATAAGTTGCAATTTCACCACTACACATCCTATGATAATCCGAACATAGATCATATAGGTATTTGATTTAATCTCGGTTAGAAGAATTTATCGGCTTAATTAAATATGCATTATCTTGTATAGCTTTTATCATACTTTATCCCCTTTTTTTAAAAATAGCTCTGTTTTAAAACCTGTTGATATTAAGTAAATAAAAAGTGGACAGATGTCCACTTTTTATTTACTTAATTTTAATCTATTTCTTCTTTTTAGCATCTAAAATAAGGCCAATACTAACACCTAAGCATAATCCTATTCCTATCTGGTTTAGCGCCACTCCCAAGCAAAGTCCTAATCCTATAAAAAGTGGAAAATAGTAATGGTAACTGTTTTTATCCTTGTCGATAATATTATTTTCAACATTATTATCACTCATATAATCGCTCCCCGCTCTGTATGATCCATTATAAAATTTATTCTCATTATATGCCAAACTAATGAATCATACAATTTTTTTATTCAAGACAACTGCGGCTGTTCTTTTTTGAATAGCCCCAATAGAACATTCAGTGTCATTAGCTCGTGATAGAATTTAGGCTTTTTCTATCTTAATAGACTCGCGTTCAGTTTTAAACAATTCAATGGATTGAAAGTTTTGTAAGTGTTTGGTTACGAGTCTATTAAAGCAAACAGACCTTTAGTTGATCTTTCAAACTCTCAAATTTGTCTTCTATGGAATAACACGTAATCTATCCTGTACAAAACTGACGGGTGGCTATCTATTTATTTTAACGTCCTATTTTTAATTAACCTAACGTTTATCTCTTAAAGACGACTTGGAAATCCTCAAAAACCACCGGCATCTTTTCGGTAAATTCATAGCCTTGCGCTTTTCCATCCTCAATAAAGAAATGTCTATGTCCTTTTTGCCAAGAGTCTAATGTCTGATCTTCCCCTTCACGGATGCATTTATCAAATGTAATCTCATCAAAAGGTAAAATGGTGACGGCTGTTGTTTCAATGACACAGAAAGGATTGCCCTCATAATCTGTCACGATACTATAGTCCCCAACTTGAGGAATTCGATTTCCCTCCATTTCATACGCCAACAAACTGCTCGAAGTTGCTTGCTTCTTCCCTGACAAAACAAGTGCTAATAATTCATTTGCTAATTCTTCGGTCAGTTCAAAATGAAAACATTCTAAATATTGTATCCCTTTATCTTGATGAGTCACCTCTAAAAATGACTGCCAAAACTCATCTTTAGTCATAATCAATCACCTCATTCATTGTTATAGTCAATAATCGTATTCGCTATTTATTCGTTAATCCAAGAGTATCATGTTTAGCTATTGGTCACGATTCACTTGTTTCTGAAAATCTTAACAGATAACCATCCGGATCTTGAACGAGAATTTCTTTTTCCACTACGACCTCACCCTGACACTCATAGTGGTTAACCGTCAGCTCTCTAAAGAGGGTAAAATGATTTACCTTTAGTTTATCAGCTAGCACTGATACATCTTCGACTGCAATTTGAAAGTTTATTCCTCTTCCTAACGGATACGCAAGCTTGCCCGTATCCCAATGACCATTTATTTGTTCAATCATCAGCTGAGCCTCACCTAATGAAAGAAAGGCGAAGTGATCAGCAACGCGCTCATACTCTAATTTAAAACCTAAGATATTAAGATAAAAATCTTTCGATTGTTGAAGATTGGATACTGATAATTCTGGGATAAGCGCATTGAACTTCATTATTAAGCTCTCCTTTTTGGGGAATTTTTTTAAAAAATGCGTCGTCTGAATACTCATATTTTAGAATCCTTCCATTTAGTGTGAAGTAAAAGCCATGATTAACTAAAGATCATGGCTTTTATTTTATTCTTCTTTAGTGTTGGCTCTTTTGATAGCCCCAAGCGACTAACGCAAGTAAAAGCATATTCAAGATTCCCATGATTAAAAAGGCAAATCGTAATGAAAAGAGTTGACCTATCGCACCACATAGGGGGAACAGGATAATCATCATCAGTGAAAAAAACATACTGCTAATTGAAATAATGGTTGCCCGATGCTCTGATGAGACTCTTTGATTGATCACCTGACTACTAATGGGCCAAAGAATTGCCGTAAAGAAATTAAGTAATCCAAAGAAAACAAGGTCTATACGTTTAAACATAGAAAACCCTAGAATACTGATACCCATACACATTGGAATAATCAGCCAGGCACGGTGTTTTAAAATAGCTTCAAACTTCGCGCTACATAGCGCCCCACATGCAGAAACGACGCCTGTTAATAGTAATAAAATTGAAATTTGGATTTTTGAATACCCCAAATCTGAGAAGTAAGCTTGCGCATAAAAATAAATAATCGTTGAAAAGGTACAGATCGTTGGGAAAAAGAGTAGCAAACCGGTTAGTTTGATATTTTGTTTTAATATTTGAAAACACGTTTTAAAATGCGCTTTAAAACTGTTGTGAACCCCTACTTCTGTAACTGTTGGTTCGGTGAATCTAAAGGCGATCCCTAAGGCGCCCAAGGCTACGATTAAGGCAGCCATATAACTCAATTTGAAATGGGTTTCGGCTAAAATCCCCCCGATAAAGACAGATAAACTTTGGGCAATTTCAATAATAAGATTCAACTTGCCGGAAATCCCTAAGAAACGATCCTCTTCACCAAGCTGCTTTAACGAATCATAAACTAAAGCTTCCTCAGATCCTGAATTTAAATTGTACGCAAGTGCTTGAAAAATAAATCCGAGTGCAAATCCCCAAAAGTTGTTGGCCACAAGCATGATTAAACATGAGATTACCATGCAACTTCTGCCCATAATCATCGTTTTTTTACGCCCCATTAAATCGGCAAGTGCACCTGTTGGAATTTCAAAAAGTAAGCCACACAGATGAAAAATACTTTCAAGCAACCCGATTTCAATGAGTGACATCCCTTTATAAGCTAAATACAACACCCAAATGCCCGCACAAATATCAAACGATGATAAAAAACGATACACATAGTCTACTTTAATATTTTGTTTTAACTGTTTCATAAGTTTTAACTCCCATTCTAAATATCCACGATAAGTCATGTAAATAATATCAAGCAGGTTTTAAACCTAAATTTTCTTGATACTAAGTCATCTTATAGTCGTCGTAAACGTTTTGAAAAACCCCAAAACGAACTGTGACTAACATAAATGCTTAATTTTTGTGATTTAGAATAGGTGATTTCACTATTGAACCACACGAACAACTCGTTTCTCAAACATATTCGTGTCCCCCTTTATATATATTAACTAATTTATACCATTTATTACATAAATAAACAAGGTCCCTTAACGGGTAAACACCCATGTTTGAGCTGAAGATAAATCTTTATTGAACGCATACCCATCTTCCTGATAATGTTTTAATCGTTCTACCTCATCTACCTCATTTTCTAAAATAAATCGTACCATTTTCCCGCGGGCTTTTTTCGCATACATTCCAACCACTTTAAATACATCACCCTTTTGCTCTTTGAACTCCACCGTAATAACTGGGAACGATTTCATAATTAACTTTAGATCCAAAGCTTTACTATATTCTTTAGATGCCAAATTTAACAACACGCGATCACCTGGTGTTTGGTCCAGTAAGTTTAACATTTGCGTTGTTAACCTTGATTTCCAAAAAGCATATAAATCTTTATCTTCATCAATAGGAAGCGTCGTTTGCATCTCTAATCGGTAAGGCCGCATCACGTGATTTGGCATTAACATCCCATACAAACCACTTAAAATTACGAGGTGGTTTTCTGAAAAACTTAAAGCATCTTCACCTAAAGTCACAGAATCCAGTCCTTTATACGCTTCGCCATCATAAGCAAACAAGGCATGCATCTGGTGTTGCTCTTGAAAAGTTTGATAACGGTTCACGTTTACTTCCCCGAGCGTATCTGACATTTTCATGAGCGTACAAAGCTCCTCCTTCGTAAATTGTTGCAGTTTATTTAATAAAACTTCAACTTCCTGATTAAAAAATAACGAATCCATTACTTTAAATTGTGTTTCAATGGGTTCCTTAAATGTCTTTGCTGGTGAAATTATTGTAATCATGTTCATCATCCTTACTAAACTAAAATTTTATTCTTTTCCTATTTTATCACACGGAAAACATGACAGTATATTTTTAGCTTTATATTTTTCAAATTACTGAGTATTATGCTTTACTTTTTTGTGGATATAAGTAATAATAATTACTATAATTAAAACTTTATAAAGGACGTGACCTTATGACTGAACTTTTATTAGCTGAACAAATGGAAGCACCTGATTTTACTTTAATGGGATCTGACCGTAACGTACATGCATTACATGATTACCGTGGACAAAAAGTCGTTTTATATTTCTATCCTCGTGACAATACGCCAGGATGTACAACACAAGCGCAAAATTTTAGAGATGCGTTTAGCGCATTTGAGGCACAAGGGGTTAAAGTCATTGGGATTAGCCGTGACACGTTAACATCACACGAAAAATTTGTTACTAAACAAAACTTACCTTTCTTATTATTAGCAGATACAGAAGAAGTGGTTTGTCATTTATATGGTGTGTTAAAAGAAAAAAATATGTATGGAAAAAAAGCAATCGGAATTGAACGTTCAACCTTTATTATTGACGAATCAGGTATCATCCAAAAAATATATCGCAAAGTAAAAGTTGCCACTCACATTGAAACCGTATTAAACGATTTAACAACACTATAAAAAACAAAGAAAGCTTAACTCAAAATTTAGAGTGAGCTTTCTTTGTTTTTAGGTAAATAAATAATCCAAATAGTATTAGTAAATTGATGATTAGAACGATTATGCTCCCTTCAATACCTGCATTTCCACCTGATAATATATTATTTCCTGATATCGTGGAAGTATATAGAGACGGATAGTCACTAGCCAGTGAAACGATACCTAATAAACTCCCTAACATATTCCACATAAAATGCATTAAAATGGGAAGCAATAAACCATTACTTAAAATTAATAATACTGATAAAAGGATACTTGTCGTAAATACATTTAGCACAGCAACGGCCCCCGCTTCAAAAGCCCCTCCGTGCATTGCTGTAAAAATGACACTCGTCACGATGACAGCTAGACTTACGTTATACTCTCTTTTTAACAAACTAAACATATATCCACGAACCATTATCTCTTGCATAGCAACATTGAAAAAAATAGACACTATCCATATAAATAGATTTGGTATCGGATTTGGCTCTCCAAGATGTAAAATATCCAATTTAACAGCTATACCAACAACTAATAGAATCCATTCTCCCCCTAAGAGAATCCCGAGTATTATATCTAATATGGGCCTTTTAGAGATCCGAAAAGTTATGTTGTTTCTTCTTTCCACTCGTTTCATATAGATGATAGACACTATTATCGTCATAATAAACGGTGATAATTCCCAGTATAAGCGTAATCGTGATGCATCATTTCCGATGAAACTTGGATTTTCCCAAAGATTTAGAGGAATGCAGATAGCAAAGCTCCAAACTAAAAAAAATGAAATGACCTTTATTATATTTATTACGTGTTTCCCAACCATAATGACACCTATCCTTTATCACTTATTATTCGAACTCATATATTTTACGATTTTCCCTCTCTACCTAACATTTTAATTTATAGCTTTACTCGATACGCATAAATAAGTTTAAAATGGGTCCTACATTTAAGAATGCTAAATACTTTTTATTAACCTTTGAATGATTTTTTTCATTTTCTGTATACGAAGCGATAAATAAACTAGATATTGTGTTGCATCCTATATAGCTTAAACACCCAGGGGACCACTGCATCCTATAGATGCAGTAATAGTTTTGAAACTCCACAAAACTAACTGCGTCTTATATATCTATCGATAACGACTAAACAGTCTAAATTTGTATCTAACTAAAACGTTGACGCTAATCCTTTTGATAGCCTCAACGTTTTTTGTTTGCTACTGTTCAAATTTAAGATTGATATCGCCACTTTGAGCGGTGATTTCAATTTGATGTGCTGCATTTGGATTATTTCCAACCACATGATTTCCAAAGTTTTCTCCGTTAAGTTTAATCGAACCGTACGTTGTTGCTAGCGTATATGCTGAAGTGTCTTTTGGTTGGTTTGCACGCATCTCAACATCACCATAAAGCATTTTAATTTTTGTACTTCCATTAAATGTTCCCTCTAAACTTACATCTGATGAATCCGCGTCTAAGTCTAGTTGATTCGTTAACACATCAGTCATCTTTATGTCCCCATATCGCCCTTTTATAAGCGCTGTTTGCATCTGACTATTTTTAACCAAAACATTTCCACTATTAAAATCAGTACTTAACTGGTTAAATTCACTATCTGATAGTTGCATATCACCATATGTATTGCTAATCGTTGCTTCATTAGACGAGATGATATCTGTTAG
>JBOFCV010000495.1:0-2440 GCA_051646305.1 Turicibacter sp. | reverse complement strand
TTTAGACGATGATATTGAAATTAAAAGTGGAAAACTATCACAAGATGAATCGGTTCGGGGGATTCTCGTGTTTGAATATCCCATCGATCAAGAAGAGTTTAAATTAATGTATACCCCGACTCATATTTTAGCCACAGATCCATTATGGCTAAGTGTGACTCAATAAAAAAATTAAAATTAAATGGTCTGATTACACCTAGTAAGTTTATTGGGGATGCGTCTAAGGTTTGCTTTTATATGGAAGTAACCTTAGGCGGACAAATGAAAAGTAATCCAATCTATAGACAAGGTTGGAAATGAAAGTGTGTCCGAATACAAGTATCAAAGGGGACTAAATACCATTCTGAGGGGAATTAGTCAGAATATGATAAAAGAGCGTGTTAAGGTAAAGAAAACATTTTATAATAGTTTAAGATTCTAGTGATGCGCCAAATTTGGATAAAAGCTTATAATCGTTCATATGACCATAGTGCTAGGGGGACTGCTTATGCGACAACAGATGAAGTTTCATTATATTTTTATAATTTTCGTTGGTTTTAGAGTCATACACGGTATTTTGAACTTATTAAGGTTACCTACTAATATTCTATCTGCAACGCAAGCCAAGCTTTACTCACCATCGTATTCACTCGTGCAATGGAATTATGTGGTTCATTTAGGTTTAGGTGTGATTCTTGGGATTACTGCTGTCCCTTTATTTTATGCCTTAATTTATCGATCAAATTTTACGATAGCTAAGGTTCATTGTTTTTTGGGAAGTTATTACGTGTATACATTTTGGGATAGCATACATCGAACTATAAAAAATAACCAGCAAGATTTAATCATAAATTCTATTAACTTGCTCATTAATTATGCACTACTAGTTGTTATATTAAATAAAATAACCGAATATTATCTTAAACGTAAACATCTTTTTACTGTTGTCGTTTATAAAGATTGGAAAGAACATTTTTTAGCTATGTTATGTATTGAAACGAATGGATATATGAGTACTCATCGTAAGGAAGATAAGAGATAGCGTTTATATAAGGAACTAGTTAGAGGACGTACGACTTAAAGCTACTTCCTTTTTTAAAAGAGTGGGTAGTTGAAACGATATGTCTATTTTATGTATTTAATTGAAGTTTAGAGGCAATTAATAAAAAATTGTTTAAGTCTTTTATTTAGTCGTGATTCTAGTTCTTTATTTTTATTCTATGATCTCAGGTAAGTGTATAAACGGGTCTAGTATATTCTCTTGTTGGACAGGGGGGAAATATTTTATATGTCTGAAATGTGTTCATTTCAAATTTAAAGTAGTATAATATAACTAAATGGAAAATAAAGGGGGAATGTTATGTTACAAGCAATTGATTCAATTATATTTGATTTAGATGGAACACTGTGGGACCCAACAGAAATGTGTGTCACTGCTTGGAATACAGTCATTGAGGGACATCCACATATCAATCCAATAGATGAAAAAAAATTAAAGAGTGTGTTTGGAATGAAATTTGATTTGATTGGAGCCAAACTCTTTCCAGAATTATCAATAAATGAGCAAGAAAAACTAATGGAAGATTGTATGAAGGCTGAGGAAGATTATATTTTAAAGCATGGGGCTATTCTATATCATAATTTAACTGAAGTTTTGACTATACTTGCTCGTAAATTTAAATTATATATTGTTAGTAATTGTCAAGCCGGTTATATTGAAGCTTTCTTAGATTATTATCAGTTGCATCATCTGTTCTGTGATATTGAATGCGCTGGAAATACGATGTGCAATAAAGGGGAAAATATTAAATTAATTATGAAACGTAATCAATTGACAAAACCAGTTTATGTCGGGGATACCAATGGAGATTATCTGGCAACCATTGAAAGTGGCGTTCCGTTTATTTTTGCGGATTATGGATTCGGAAAAGTGGATAATGCTAAGTACACAGTTCATTCGGTTAATGAATTACTAGATTTGTTAGTTTAGGTCTTAGGGGATTATATCAAAAAGGGGGATGAGCTATGAATAGAGCGTTGGATAATGCTTTAGTTTTTGAAGAAGAACAAGGGTTTTTAGGGTGGGATTTTTCATGCTTAGAATCAAGTAAACGTATGATAGAATTTCCACTAAGTTGGAATTTTAAGTTAAAGTTAAATCCATTTTTAATTACTGCAGAGTCTATGTTAGATATGGGAACTGATGATGGAGAGTATTTAATCTCCTTACAATCTTTACCCAAAATAACAAAAGCATTGGTAAGTAATCCCCAAAAGGTCTCTATTGCTCGAGCTGTGTTAGATCCAATTGGTGTAGAAGTACATGAGTTAGTAGATGAAACAAACTTACCTTTTAACACTGGATCATTTGATTTAATTATGAATCGTCATAATTCATTCGATAGTTTAGAAGTTTATCGTCTACTAAAACCAGATGGCCAATTTGTTACACAACAAATTG
>JBOFCV010000481.1:0-4168 GCA_051646305.1 Turicibacter sp. | reverse complement strand
CCCTCTAGGGTTACATCTAATACGTCTGCTTTCACAAATTCTGCACCAAAATCTTGTGCTTGAACATGCATTTCTTCCATTAATTTAGGTCCTGTTGTGTGACGAACACCTGGGTAGTTAACAATTTCTTGCGTCGTTCCAGCTTGCCCACCTGCTGATGCTTTTTCAATAATTAACGTGCTCATTTTTGCACGTCCACAATAAATCCCTGCTGATAATCCCGCTGCCCCTGCTCCAATAATAATAACATCATATATTTTTTTCATTTTAATTCCTCCTAAGTTATTTTATAAAGTAGTAATAATTACTGATATAACTATAATACATTGGTACTATGATAAAGTCAAGGTATAAATAGTAACAATTACTGTTTTTATTAAAAAAGATTGATTCCATCATCTTTATCTCTATAAATTATTAAATCATTCCTAGGATAAAGTGGCATTTCATTTTAAACTTTGAACTTACAGACAGGCGTTACCCTAATAAAAAAAGATTAATCTAACCAGCGTGAACTTCCCACTGAATCAGATTAATCTTTTTCTATCTCTATTTTTTATAAGAATCTAACTTTCCTTATACCCAAGTACGTTTTTAACTAAGAAAACTTCTAGCCGCTCCATTAGTTTAACTCGTTGCATCTCAAATAAACTATTCTGATCCTAAACGACCTTTCATTTCCCTATCACACATACATTCACATGACATGCGCTATGACGCATCCTTATCATTTTATTTCCCAAAAAATTGTGTATAATATCTTTCAGTTCTTCCTTTTAACAAGTTTAGAATAGCAAGTGCCTCTTCATCCCCCGTCACTAAATCTTTCATTGCCCTACCTTGTTCAAAGCAAAGTTCTTCATACTCAGGATAGTACTCATTCGTTAAAAATAAACCATATTTAACCATTCGATAATCACCGTGAACTCGCTTTTCTTCCCCGGCATAGTTTTCTACTGCCACGCTATATAAATCTTTAATCGCTGCCGTAATCCCATTCAGACTCTCATCTGCTGTAAACACAAGTGTATATTCTTCTGTAAAATAAACCGCGGGTTCTGTTCCATGAGAATCACTAGAGCCCACAATCGGGATTCTTCTCCCTTTAGCTCTTTGATCAACATACAAATAAAGTTGTGTATTATTTTCAAATAATGCATCACACATCACATCTTGCATATTATACGCTTCATTCATCCAATGAGGATGAACCAAAACAGCAAGCCCACCGGTTTTTCTTATTTCATCTGCAATCCACTTTCGTCTTGCATAATCTAGGGGATCCACACCCTCATTGACCACAATATTTTTTGCTAACTCAGATACTTCCTTCACGCATTTTTCTTCATTTTGATAGAAATATTCATTAACACTGCTACTTCCCCCAAAATTAATAGCATGAATATATCCCCCGTTGACATGAATTTCCTCACCGTAGAATAGATTCAGATCTGTGGGAATATCTTGATAGAACTCGATCGCCTCTTTTGATGGTTTCCAAAGACTATGATCCGTCATAGCAAGAAAATCAAAACCATTCTTTCTATAATTAGCCGCAACAATAGCTGGTTCTTCACGACCATCTGAATAGTAAGTATGGACATGTAAGTCCCCTTTCAGTGGTTTACGAGCATATAAATCAGCTTCTAAGGCATACATGTTAAGACAAACCAATTCGTCTTGATCTTTATATATACGAATTTTATAAGCCTGTTCCTTTTCAAAACAGTAAGTAAACATTAAAGAACCACTCTTAACCGTTGCCTCACATACATCGTAACTCATCTTATGAGCTTGTCTTGATTGTTCCATCGGAATCACAGTGATGCGATAGTTAACACTTTCATCAAATGATGCATGAGCCCCTCGAGGTAAAATTTTCACCTCAGTTTCTTTACGAACCTGCACTACTTTTGGTAAAACTCTATAATTAGCTAATTCTCGTTTCATATTAATTCCCCTCTCAATTAATTGGAAATATCTGTTCAACAATAAAATACCACATTCAATCACATTTTACAACATTATTCAAACTAATTATGTTTACTTTTTTGGTTTTTTTGGTATAATATATTAAAAGGAGGGGTATTATGTTAGCTGAAACACGTCATAAATTAATTTTATCTCAGCTTAATAAAGCAGGTCAGGTTAGTGTTCAAGCCTTAAGCAAAGACCTATCTGTTTCTACTGAAACAATACGAAGAGATATTACCACACTTAGTGACATGAACTTATTAACAAAAGTTCATGGGGGCGCAATAAGTATAAAGAAAAATAGACATGAGGGAAATTACCTTGAGCGTCGAGAAGAAAGCAAAAAAGAAAAAGAACTTATAGGTAAGTATGCCGCAAGTTTAATTGCAGATCATGATGTGATTGCAATTGATACCGGTGCTACAATGGATTGGTTATGCGAAGCAATTCCCAATTTACATAACCTTACCATTATTATTTCTTCAATTTCAGCTTTAAATATTCTTTGCAACCGAATCGAAAATGGGGAAATTTCAGCACGAATTATTTTCTTAGGAGGTCAGGTTGACGTTTTAAATCGATATACACAAGGAACCATTCCCCTTAACTTACTAGACCAATTCTCAGTTGATAAAGCGTTTATTACAGCGACATCTGTAGCAGAAGATGGTTTGAAAATGTATGATATTTATGATGGTGAATTTACAAAAAAACTTATCTCACGTTCTAAGTTTGTATACTATTTGGGTTCTAGTAAAAAACTTGGCCATGATGCCTTTTATAAAATATGTGACTTATCTGAACTAGATATGATTGTGTGTGATGATGTCTATCCATTTCCACACTCTCTAAAGCAAAAACTAGACGAGTCACAAGTAAAAATTGAAATTATAAATACGGGGGAGCCTCATGCGTAAGATAACTAATAAAAAGGCAGTTCTCGCTTTATTTGCTATTTGTTGGGTTGCTTATTTTTCAAGTTATCTTGGAAGGCTCAATTATTCAGCCGTTATATCCGAATTTTTAAATGCAAGTATCCTTTCAAAAACACAAGCTGGTCTCATCAATACTGCATATTTCGTGTGCTATGCAACTGGCCAAATTATTAATGGTTATTTAGGCGATAAAATTTCCCCTAAGCGCATGATGACCTGCGGACTTGTTTTATCAGCCCTATGTAATTTATTTATGGGATTTAGCACAAGCTTTATCATTATGGTGACACTATGGGCACTAAATGGCTATTTCCAATCCATGACATGGCCCCCTATTATCCGTATCTTCATTAGTATGTTAGGAAAAGAAACTGCAGTCAAATGCTTTACAAACATTTCTTCTACTATGGCTGTTGGTACTCTTTTCTCCTACTTTATTTCAGCCTTATTACTCAAAAACTATAACTGGCATTTTGTTTTTTATGTTCCTGCAACGATGATGTTCCTAGCAGCACTTATATTTTTCTTTACTTATACGAAGTTAGACAATCATAGAACCTTACACGGCGAGTTAGAGTTAAATGAAGTAGATGAAGAAAAATCCACGGAATATAAATCAATTCCCTTACACCTCATTTTGTTATCCCCTATTATCTTGTTAATTATTTTCCCCACTATCATCCATGGTGTTCTTAAAGATGGATTAACTGCTTGGGTTCCTACTTTTATCAGTGAAACATTTAATGCCGGATCCGTCACTGCACTTCTAGTTTCTATGGTTTTACCTATTGTAAATATTCTAGGAGCATATTTGGTTACTTTTTTAAGAAGATGGATAAAAGAAGAATTAAGACTTGCCTCTTTATTTTTCTCACTCACTTTTATCGCCCTTATCATTTTGATTCTATTCGGTCAATCGAGTTTAATCATTTCACTGTTCTGCCTTGCAGTATGTAGTTGTTTCATGCTTGCAGTTAATTTTATTTTTATTACACTTGTACCGATTCAGTATGCAAAATATGGCCGCTCTTCTACTGTTTCAGGTTTTTTAAATGCAACGGCATATGCAGGTGCCGCCCTTTCTACTACAGGAATCGGTTTCCTTGCACAAAACTTTGGATGGAATAGCGTGATGTTAAGTTTTATCATTATAACTGGATTAGCAACATCTATTTGCTACATGGGATTAAAATTAGCTCCCTTGAATCAATTAAGACAACTCAACACTGTCTATACTTAAATAAATTATTAAATCTCTT
>JBOFCV010000398.1:0-5327 GCA_051646305.1 Turicibacter sp. | reverse complement strand
CGCGTAAACACAATGGCCTCCATCGGAAGTGGCGACTGGGCTAGCAATCCACGCATCTGCTTTTGATTCATTTCATAAGATAACGTTGCCGCAGTTATTCCTAATTGTCTCAACGCCTCGATACTTTGCACATTATTCGTATTGAATGAGAAATCGGCTAAAATCGTTAAATTTGGATTCGCTGCTTTTAGGGCATGTAACATCCCGTACTCAGAAACCATGACTGTTTCGATTGGCAAACTCGCGATTGTCTCCACCGCAAATTTGATTTCCTCATCATTTATAATTCGTGGTAACTGCGGAATAATTATTTTTTGGTGTGGCTTTGCCAGTTCTAATGCTTTTCCTAGCGTTTTGATATCCTTATAATATATTTTGCTCACTTTATCATGAGTAACCACAGCCCTCAATTGTTTTAAATCTCGAACGCTGATCGTTAATTCATTGATTGATTGGTCATCTATACTAAATGGACTAATTTCTGTTGTTAGTTGTGGCAAGTCATGATGACGGTCTTTATTATGAATCATCACTTTAGCACTTAATTTATCTAGCGCCTCACGACGGAAGGCATTAATAACTGAAATTGGCATCGTAATACCGTCTTCTAAATTTACGGTTAAGTAACTGAATTTAAAGGGTGTTCCACCCGTTTTTTGAAGTTGATCACTTAGACGATCTTTTGATAACGGTGTCTTTTGTGCTGTTTCTAAAACGCACTCACTAAATACTTCCACGACATTTGAATGGTCATCCCAGATCATCATGCGTAGTGGTTCTCCAAGTTTTGCGGTCACTTCTCCATAAATTGGGGTAGTTGCTGTATTTTTTTCATTAACTTCAACACGTTTATTTAATTCTACCGATAATGTTTTATAAACTTTCATGCCTTTTGTTGCGGTAAATGGCACATCAAATTCTACAAGCCCTTTGTTTGCAATTTTAACATCATCGTTTTTAACAAACATTTTTTGAACTTGTAACCCTTGATCTTTATCTTTAATATTTGAACTAACAAAACGAAGGCCATCTTGAACATGAAGCGGTGACGTTAAGTTGACACTGACACGTTTTCCACGAACGGCAGTCACTTCTCCGATTAAAATCCCTTTGTGATTTGGACGATCGGTACTCATAAAGTTCATTCCTGTTTCACCAAATAGGAATCCTTTAGTAAATCCGCGGCTAAAAATTTGATTTAAATCTTCATGCGTTTGTTTGGTTAGTTTGACGCGTTTGGTTTCCATGTATTGATCAATTGCTTCGCGATAGGCTTTAACAACGGTTGCCACATATTCAGGACGTTTTAAACGACCTTCAATTTTAAATGAAGTCACACCGGCATCTATTAATTGCCCGACTTCTTCAATCGAAGACAAATCACGCGGACTTAGTAAGAAATCTCCAACTTCTGAATGAAGTGTTTTCCCTGTTTTAAGGTCGACGAGTTCATAAGGAAGGCGGCATGTTTGGGCACACATTCCTCTATTTCCGCTTCGCGCCCCAATCATCGAACTCATTAGACATTGACCTGAATAACAAACACAAATAGCGCCATGAACGAAGACTTCTAAATCGATGTCAACCTGTTCTTTCATCGCTTTAATTTCGTCTAATGAATTTTCGCGAGCAACGACGACGCGATCAGCGCCAAAATCTTTTGCAAATTTTACACCTTCACTATTGTGTAGGGTCATTTGGGTACTAAAATGAAGTTCAAAATCGGGATAGAGTCTGCGAACTAAGTTAGCAACTCCGATATCTTGCACGATAATCGCATCGGCATCATGTGTATATAAAAAGTGAATATATTCTTTTAACGGTTCTAGCTCAGCTTCAAAAATGGTGGTATTAACGGTCACGTACACTTTAACATGGTGTAGATGGCTATATTTTATTACTTCAATCAATTCTTCGTGTGAAAAGGCGGCTTCTTTACGTGCGCCAAAAGCTGCTCCACCCACATAAATGGCATCTGCTCCGTTTGTAACAGCCGCAAGTAATCCTTCTTTGTGGCCAACGGGTGCTAATAATTCGATTTTTGACATACGGATCACTCCAGTTTCTTAACATTTGGTTTTCATTGTAACATATTTACCTTTATAAGTCGCTCAAATTTTATGAGGCTCAAAATTTCAGTTACCAACGGTTGTTTCATTCCATCCGTCTTTTAACAACTATAATCGATTGCTTTGTTTATTTTGTTTGATTATACTTCCCTATTTACATCCTATAAATGGTGCGAATTCCTCTACAAATCTTGTGACTAAACAAACCCTAGTAACGCTTAACTAAACCATAGGCATATAGATTTAATTAGTTTAACCGATTTAATTCAATAAAACCTGTAACACCAAAAACTCTATTTTACAGAATTTACATGATATAATAGATATTTACAATTGTAATATCTTGTCGGTTATTATAAAATAATAAACATTGTTAAAACTAATCATATAGTAAACAAAGAAACCAGGTGAATAATATGGCTAAGCAACAAAATAATAAAGTTAAAAAATATGGTTGTCTTCGATCAGTTCTTATATTCTTATTAATTGTTTTTATTATAGTTAGTGGTTTAGGTGTTTCCGCCTACTACATGTTATCGAAAGTAGATCGTGAGCAATTAGGTGATTTAAATATTTCGCAAGATATTCTTAATAACAAAAAAGGAACAGATGTGATTAACATTGCCTTATTTGGTGTAGACTCTCGTGAAGCATCTTATGAAAATACTCGTTCTGATGCGATGATGATTCTTTCGTTCAATAAAAAATCTAAAGAAGCTTTCATCACGTCAGTGGTTCGTGATAGTTATGTGTATATTAACTCTGATTATGGCTACCAAAAAATTAATCACTCATATGCTTATGGTGGACCAACTTTAACGATTCAAACCATGAATCAAAACTTTGACCTTGATATTGATAAATATGTAACGGTAAACTTTAATGCGGTTGAACATATTATTGATGAAATGGGTGGCGTTGAAGTTGAAATTAAAGATTATGAGTTTGCAGAGTTAAATCGTGTCATTGCCGAAATGAATGATGAAAACATTGGGGAACCCGCTGCGTTAATTAAAAATACTGGACTTCAAAACATTACGGGTAAACAAGCCGTTGCTTATATGCGAATCCGTAAAGTTGGTAATGGTGACTATGAACGTATGGAGCGTCAACGTCACGTCATTATGTTAACCATGGAAAAAGCATTAAACTATAATAAGTTTAAACTAATTGGTCTTGTGGATGATTTCTTACCGTACATAAAAACAAACTTAACATCAACAGAAATTATCTCACTTGGAACTCAGTTCTTGATGAGTGGAACAACAGATGTGCAACAATTACAGTTACCAAGTTCTGATTTAAGTACAGGGACAACACTTAGTGATGGCTTGTATTACTTAGTTCCTCGTACGCTTTCGGCCAATGTGATTGATTGGCATGATATTGTGTATGGGATTGATGATTACAAACCAACGAGTACAGTACAAGATTTAAGTACGAAGATTAGTAGCCGCACTGGATTATATTAAGACTTGCAAAAAGCAGCCACGATGGCTGCTTTTTTTTATGGATTATCTATCACTTTAATTTTTATGCCTAATGCCCCATGTGTTTCTTCTTGTTGTTTTGTATAAATGTCATAGGTTTCGCTCACCATTCTGTCCATCGTGTATTCCAAACATCCAAATTCAGAGAAATCAAACGCTGCATATAATTGTTCAAACGTTTGATAAGGATATTTAGCTTGTACTTCTACTGTAATGGCAACTTGTTGGTCTGGTAGTCTATAAAAGGTAATCGTATCCCCTATTTTTACTTGTTGACGCTTATCATCGTTTAATCTGACTTCAATATTTTTTTGTCCGGTTTGGATTTTGTCAAATGGTTCTTGAAATAATGTCATGATATGGTTCATATTAATCCCCCTGATTTAATAATTTCGCAATTTCTTCACCACTTAAATCCGTGGCAATGGCTATCTGTTCTCTTGACAATCCTGATTGATATAAGAACATAGCACTTTCAATCTGTTTTAATTTATTTCGTTGTCGTTCCTCTTCAATCCCTTCCTCTTTTCCGATCTCTTTACCTATTTCAATTCCCATTTTTTGAGCTTGCATCATTTGGCTCAGATAATCTTTATCCTCTTTTTGTCGTTGCTCATACATGGCTCGTTTAATTCATTCATACTTTTATGATAGCGTACCTTCTGACTAAGGTCTACAGCCAATAGGATAAGATGTGATTTCCTTTTTTAAACTATATAAAAATGAGATTAGCCAGGTCATAGAGCTAATCTCATTCTTTTTAAATAATATATTTAATTTCATAAGGGATATCTAAGTGCTTCAATCCCATTTCAAAAAGTTCTTTCATCTCTTGCATCACTTCTTTTGGATAGACGTATTTTCCGTACCCAAACTGCCCGTATTTATATTTACGTTCTGAATCATCCATTGGGAGATCTGTCTCTTCAAATATTTGAAGAATATGATTTTTAGCTGTTGGCGTATAACGATGAGAGATAATTTCAAAGGTGATCGGATATTTGATATGCTCTTTAGGTAAATAGTCCTTTAACATCTTAATCATCATCAGGTAATCTTCTTTCCAATGAGGATAAACAAAGACAGGAGCGATTAAAAATCCAACGGGGTATCCCGCTTTGATTGCTTTTCTAGCGGCTTCAATTCGTTGTTTGACTCGAGGGGTTGCATGTTCATAACTTTCAATAACAGTATCTGTATTAATTGAAAACCGCATTTCTGTGTGACCATTATGTTTTAAATGAAGTAAACTATCCACATCTGTAAATTTCGTGACAAAGCGAAAACGTCCTTCCCGTTCACGACCAAAAAATTCAATGGTTTGAGCTAATGCACCTGTATACGGTTCAACAGGAATTGGATCTGAGGTTGCTGAACCTTCAAATAAGGTTGGGTTAACCTTTCCCGTTTGAATATAACGTTTCGCTTTTTTTAGAATCTCATCTGTATTCACATGGACTTTAGTGTAAGGTTTATCCTTTAGTTGCGTGTTCAAATAACAATATTCACATTTCCCAATACATCCTGATACAAGTGGTAATTGATAGTGTGCAGATGGTTTGCATGTTTGAAACTCAAGTGTCCGACGAACACCGACAACAAGTGATTGTTTACCTAGTTCATATTTTTCTTGCGTGGACTTTCCACTCAAAAAGGTCATGTGATTACCACTGAGGATATGCACAGGTATTTCCATTTCATTAAACTTTTTCTCCAATTCTCTCCCTTTTTTGAATTCTAAAGCCTCTGCTTCAATATAAACTTGTTT
>JBOFCV010000390.1:0-13602 GCA_051646305.1 Turicibacter sp. | reverse complement strand
AAAGTGACCAGAAATTATTTTGAATAAGAATGGTTTGAGGATTAGGTTTACTTTACTTTTGCAGCAACTGAAATAATAAAAATAATATTAAAGAATAATATTATTTTAAAAATTAGTTTTAGTTTTTTTAACCCAGTTTTCACTGATACCTCAGTTTTTGAAATATTTTGTTATTAATAATGATTACAAGTAACTATAAAATGGTTGGAATAAACTAGTGCTACTACTTTCTAATGCTATATCCAAACGCCAAAAGCTCCTCCCTAAAACTAGGTCATAATTTTTCTAGCGTCTCATTCTATCGTTAATCTATCGTTTGAAATATTCAAATTTAAAATACATGATAACATTGGATCCATTCTTTCGTTTAGTTAGTTTTTAATCTCTCCTTTTAAAAAATTGATTTCTTAATAATAAGATTTTTACTTTTATTCCGCATATCAAAAGTAATTTTTAATGAGTTATTTCAAACTTTCAAAATCACGTGCTCATTTCTAAATAATTAGAAATTTCTGTTAATAACAAAACGTACTTATGTTATAATAAAAGATGCTCGAAATAGGGGAAACAAGTAATAATACTTAATTGAAATGGGGTTATTGAAATGAGAAAGCCAGTTAAAAAGGCCGTTATTCCAGCTGCAGGATTTGGGACACGATTCCTACCGGCTACAAAAGCACAACCAAAAGAAATGTTACCGATTGTGGATAAACCAACGATTCAATATATTATCGAAGAAGCTGTTGCGGCAGGTATTGAAGAAATTCTAATCGTAACAAGTTCTACAAAACGTCCAATTGAAGATCACTTCGATAAATCATATGAGCTTGAAGATACATTACTTAAAAAAGGAAAATTAGAAATGCTTGAGATGGTTCAAGAGATTTCTAACTTAGCTCAAATTCATTATGTACGTCAAAAAGAAGCAAAAGGTCTAGGTCATGCGATTCTTTGTGCCAAAACATTTATTAAAGACGAACCATTCGCTGTTTTACTAGGTGATGACGTTGTCGTAAATGATGAATATCCAGCAACTAAGCAATTAGTTGATGCTTACGAAAAAAATGGATGCTCAATCATGGGCGTTCAATCAGTTGCAAAAGAAGATGTTTCTAAATACGGGATTGTTAAACCATCTAAATCAAGTAAACCTGATGGACGTATGGTGAAGTTAAGCGGAATGGTTGAAAAACCAAAAACCGAAGATGCACCATCTAATTTAGCTGTGATGGGACGTTATGTGTTAACACCTGAAATTTTTGAAATGTTAGAAACACAAGCCCCTGGTGCAGGTGATGAGATTCAATTAACAGATGCAATCGACCGTTTAATGGATCGCCAAGCTGTTTATGCTTATGACTTTGAAGGGCGTCGTTACGACGTTGGAGATAAATTCGGATTTATTAAAGCAACCATTGATTTTGCTTTAGAGCGTAAAGATTTATCTGAACAAGTTAAAAATTATATTTTAAATGAAGTTGCACCTTCTTTAAAAAAATAATAATTCATGAAAAAATGCCTACCGGGGTCACGACATTCCCAGTAGGCATTTTTTTCTGATATCTATACGTTTCCTCAAAAAAACCTCCCCACTTACTCCGATATAATCAGAGTAAGCAGGAAGGTTTGTAAAATCTTAATAATTTCTAGCGTAAAAACTCTTGCGTCGCATAAACAGTTCCGCCTACTTTATAAACCCCAATTCCGATACCTGTAAAATTATCTGATAAGATATTTTCACGGTGCCCTTGTGAGTTCATCCAGTTCGTCATAAATTGGTTAGCTAAAGCATTAGCATCACTCACGCCACCAATATAAGCAATATTTTCACCCCAAGCTGCATAACTTACACCATCAGCAGCCATTTGATTTGTAATTAATTGACCGTTTAAATCTTTATGATCGAAATAATTATTAACACCCATATCTTCTGACTTAATACGAGCATATTTTTGCATTGTATTATTATAACTTAAAGTAGCTACACCCGCATTCGCACGTTCTTCATTTACTTTCGCAAAAATTAATTGTTCAACTTGTGACATAAAATCACTACTACTTGAAGCTGGTGGCGTCACCGGCTTAACCGGTTCTGGTGCCGGTGTTGGTGTACTTGGTTGAACAGGCACTTCTTGTTTTATTTCTTCTTTATCTGTATTTTCAGTCTGTAAAGAATAAGTCTGTGTCTCTTCTTCTAACACCTCAACAACATCTTCAGTCACTTCATTCTCAGGCATCACAACTTCAGCTTCTTCAGTTTGTACATCTTCTGTTATAATATCTTCCTCAATTGTTGGAAGGTTAGTTTCTTTTTCTAAAGCTTCAGGTTTAACGTCTAGAGTTTCATTTGAATTCATCATAACAACCGTCCCAATACCTCCAACAAATGCAACTGAGGCTAATAATCCTATTAGTAAGTTTTTCATTTGTGTCACTCCTTTTATTTATTAGGCTCATTCAAATAACTGAACCCTTTTATTTATTTGAGTTGTACTTCCTTGGCGACAAACACATTGTAACATACGAAAATTCTAATGTATCTAGTAATCACAAACCAAAAATGTAAAATATGAACACTCTAGACCATAGTCTGGTTATAAATATACAGAATTTCTCATAAATATAAATGCAGCTATTTAATTCAAATATCGCCTAAACCCTATCATCACACACTTTCGTAACATTTAAAGGCTATAAATTAACTCAATTTAATTAACTTTAATTTCCAGTTTAAAATGATTCCGACAATAATTAACAAATTTTATGCTTAATATTTGCTACACTATAGTATGACATTAAACTCACTATCTATATGAATTCAATTATCTTTTAATGTTGTACTACCGTACAATATATTTAAATAGTTATACCTATCACTAAAACACTTGAGTCAAGTTTTATATAAAATTATTGGGGGAATTTATATGTTACGTAAACTTTTTAGACCAAGTCACACAAGACAAAATATCATCAATGAACACGAACATTATGCTTTATCACTAAAAGACATCATCCACTTATTTAACTATGGACATCTCATCCATTTAAATATTAAAACAGAAAGCCCTGATCGACCGATTTACCGAATCCTAACTTGTAACAATGTTCAAATAACATTAACTCAAGAAGAGAACTATCAATTAAGTATTAAATTAATTGAAGAAAATAAAATGATTTATAAAAATGAACGCATCAACATTAACTTTGAAAATCAACAATTAGTCTTATATGGTGATTCTACTTTTACATGGGAAACAAAAGATAAACACTCAAAAGCAATTGAGTTACTTATCCAAAGTTTAGTTATCCGAACAAATAATAAATTAGTTTTTGTGGAAGAAAAAAATGCAACTTCTCTGGCTACAAGTAAATTAATGAATTAAAAAACAAGACCTCACTATGAGGTCTTGTTTTGTTTAGGTATCCAATATGAACAAAGATAAATTCCACTCATTGCAAAACACCCGCCAAAAAAGTCAATCAAAACATCTTTCACACTAGACGTTCGCCCCGGAATGAAATTTTGATAAAATTCATCGAAGACAGCGCAAATTAACACGATAAATAATATCGTTGCCACTCGTTCCATTGAAATTGATTTTAAATTTCCAAAAGATAAAAAAACCAAAATAGTTAAGATAAAAAATTCAAAAGCATGTGCACTTTTTCTGACAAAATGATTTATTTTATTTATACTCATGCTTTTGTCTGGTTGATCGACGGGATCTTTTGTTGACGTCAAATGGCTAGATAGTTCTTGTGCAATTTCTAAACTCTTATCATTTGAAACCTGTGCGATATCACTTGAATTATAGAAAATAAAACAAACCCAAATGACTGTTAATAGTCTAAATAGTTTTCTACACTGTAACATGTTACCCCCTAAATTATCTTTATTACCGTCATTATACCATATTAGATAATCTGTGGACTCTCATGTAAATCATCTACTGATAGTCGATTTGTTTTGATTTGTTCCATCCATTCAACTAATTGTTGCCCATCAATAAGCTCGATTTTTTGACGTTTAGCGTACGCTTTGGCATCCTCGGTAAAATAGCTCGTTGTAATCACCATTCCCGTTACGACCCCACTATCTACCATCGCTGAGTGAAATTTTTGAATTACAGGACGGCCAACGGAATTAGTTGGTGCAAATTGTTTTACTTCAACATAGATCATATTCCCTAGTTTATCGTAAGCAATAATATCTTTTCCACCGTCGCGACTTTCTTTTGTACATTGAGCATGGAGGTAACCCGACTCACTCATCATATCTCTCACACATAGTTCAAATTGACGCGAATTCATTTCAAAACATTTTTCTAAACTCAAAATAGAATTTAAATACTGGCGCTTTATTTCTCGTTGCCTATTTAATTGACGTTCGATAAATGCCTCGTGGTCCTCATTCAATTCATATAAATTCCCATACATCATTTCTTTCGTTTTTCTATATTTACAGCTCTCGGTTACTGCAATACCGATACAAATAAATCCAAAAATAATTAATAAGTAATCCATTGTGGATAAGGTCATAAACCAATTTAAAATCTCAGAACGGCTATAGATGACCTCAAATACAACACCAGTTAACAGAAATACCATTACAAAATATAGTCCTAATTTTTCACCAACCATTAATCGCATCACTTAGCCACCGCCCTTCTTTTAAACTGTAATTGTTTATATCTTATTAATTCCTTGAAACCAAATTAAACTTCATCCTTAAAAAAAATTAAAAATTTGAAGTTATTGAGAAAGTTAGCTCCTATCAGTCATCAACTAAGAACTATCAGAAATAAAATATACTATCTTATATATACTCTCCTAATTAAACAATTTTTATACATAATTCTCCTGATTACTTTATCAACCCCCTCCTTGTATGTACAATTTTAAATAAAAACAATACAATTACAATACATGTGTATTGTAATTTACTGGAAGCGGTTGTATACTATATACAAACAGAAATGTTTTCAACATCTCAACTCATCCTATGAAATACAAATTACCTTGAGATGAAAATATCTTATAAGTTAGTTAAAAGTTTTTACTATACAAAAAACTTTGACGAATGTATAACGGCACACTATATGTGGGGGGAAAAATGATGATTACCGGAACGATGTATACAAATTTACCAAAAGGAACGATTAGTAAACATATTTATGGTCACTTTGCTGAACATCTTGGACGTTGTGTTTACGAGGGGCTTTGGGTGGGAGAAGATTCTGATATTCCTAATACAAAAGGAATTCGAGCGGATGTTGTAGAAGCCTTAAAAGAATTAAAAATTCCTGTTCTTCGCTGGCCAGGCGGATGTTTTGCCGATGATTATCATTGGCAAGATGGGATTGGTCCAAAAGACACTCGTCCCTCTATGATTAACGCCCTTTGGGGTGGAGTTGTTGAAAATAACCATTTCGGAACACACGAATTTATGGAACTGTGTGAGCTACTTGATGCACAACCCTATATTGCCGGAAACGTTGGAAGTGGAACCGTTCGTGAAATGAGTCAATGGGTTGAGTATATGACTTTTGACGGACAATCTCCTATGGCTAATTTACGCACTGAAAATGGGCAAAAAGAACCATGGAAACTTAAATACTTTGGTGTTGGAAATGAAAACTGGGGTTGTGGTGGAAACATGCGCCCCGAGTATTACGCCGACTTGTACAAACAATACGCAACTTATGTGCGAAACTTTAGTGGAAATCAAATCTACCGTGTAGCAAGTGGGGCATGCGATGAAAACTATCACTGGACAGACGTTTTAATGCGCGAAGCTGCACACATGATGGATGGACTTAGCCTCCACTACTATACCATTCCAACAGGGAACTTCCATTCCAAAGGCGATGCTATTGAGTTCAATGAGGATCAATGGTTTAGCACGATGAAAAATACCTTATTCATGGATACGATCTTAACCAAACATTCAAATGTTATGGACGTCTATGACCCGCAAAAACGTGTTGGATTAATTCTAGATGAATGGGGCGTTTGGGCGGATGCGCAACCAGGAACGAACCCTGCTTTCCTTTACCAACAAAACACAATCCGTGATGCTTTAGTTGCTGGAATCGGTCTAAATATCTTAAATAGTCATTGCGATCGCGTTCATATGGCTAACATTGCTCAATTGATTAATGTCTTGCAAGCCGTCATTTTAACTGAAGGTGACAAGATGATTTTAACGCCAACTTACCATGTGTTCAATATGTATAAAGTTCATCAAGACGCTCAATTGTTAACACTGAATATTGAAAACCAAACCTACGAATACGAAGGGCAAACCATTCCTTTAGTTAATGCCTCAGCCTCTCGTAACGCAGCAGGTGAAATCAATATAACGTTGTGTAACCTAAGTACGAACGAAGATGCTAATATTCAATTTACATTAAATGGTGATCACGGCGATAATTTGAGCGGAACTATTTTGACCGCATCTGATATGCATGACCACAATACATTTGAAAATCCTTCTGTTGTGCATCCGCAGACGTTTGATCACGCAACAATTCAAGACAATTTGCTTATCACTTGTCTTCCTCCTATGTCAGTGGTTTGCTTAACGATTTTGTAGGTTACAAAATATGGAACGCACTAAAAAGTCAGACTGTAAAGCCTGTCATATTACCCAAAATGTATCTGACGAACAAGTTAAGATTTTACTTGGGCGCCTCATTGATAGTGGCAAATTAAAATTCATCGACGAACCCACTTATCAACATCGACTAATGGCCTGTCTTGCTTGTGAGTATTTAGAACAACAAAAAACATGTCGCCAATGCGGATGCCTCATTCACATTCGAATTGCAGGCATTCATTCCACTTGCCCCTACCCAAAACACGCCAAGTGGTGATCATCTAAACCTGTCAATGTACTCATTAGTTCCTCTTCCAAATAACTCTAATGACTACAAAAAAGTTAGATTAATTCACCTTCCCTACAAATTAAGGATTGGCTAAAGACATAAATCAATTCAAATTAAAGTTTCTTAAAACATACAGTCTCTTTTGATTTGAACTGAGTAAAAAAATTTTCTAAAAAGAATAAACTTTTATTTATTCGAAAAAGTACACCTATTTGTTATCCCCAATAACAAAAAGATGTACTTCCATTTCATTTCAACCTAAACTTCTTATATATAAGAAAGAATATCCCAAATTCTTTTAACTCAATGAAAACAGGTCCTATTTCGATGGATCTGTTTTTATTTTGTATTTGATTAATAACAATTATGGAAAATAATAAAATATTTTTACAATTTATAGATAATATGCGTATAAATTTATCAGATATGTAAATAATTACAATAGCAAGAAAAAGAAGGGAGCATCACTAATGAGTCCATTATTTAAAAAAGTCATGTATCTTTGTACTGGAGTAGGTCTATTTGCTATCTGTATTCTAACAATTGGTGCCTTATCACTACAAAGAAATTCAGAATCTTCAGTTGCTGATTCAGCAAACGGTGATTCAATTCCAGTCTCATATCCAGTTGAATCAGATATCGAAACTTCAGCACAAGAAGTTGATTTAGACGCTATTGTTGATGTAAAAGATTTAATCTTATTACAAGTTATCAATAGAACACTCGATCGTCCAAGCAACACACCTGTTACTGTTGCACAAATGCAAAGTTTAAAAAGCTTAGTTTGTTCAAACTGTGGAATTACTGATTTAACAGGTCTAGAGTACGCAACAAATCTTGAAATGCTAGAAGTTCATGGAAACTACATTTCAGATTTAAGTGCTATCAGTAACTTACAAAACTTAGATAGCGTATGTCTTGGAAAAAATCTAATCGAGGATTTATCCCCATTAGAAAACTTAGAGAATCTAAAAACATTAGAAATTTCGCATAATAAAGTAAGTGATTTAACACCGGTTAGTAAAATAGATTCACTAGAATCCATGTCATTGAGTAATAATAACATCTCAGATTTATCACCACTTGCATCACTTCAAAATTTACGTCAGTTAAATCTTCAAGAAAATGCCATCACAGATATTACAACACTATCAGAACTTGAAAATTTACAAACCGTAAATCTTGAACAAAACCCAATTGAAGATATGGCTCCTGTATTCAGTGTCTTCAACTTACCCGCAGTAAAATAATAACTTAGTTAATTACAACTTAGATGATTACTACCTAATTAATCACACCTTAGATTGTTACACCCTAGTTATCTGCAACTTTATTTGGCGCAACTTAGATTTCATAACTTAGTCTTCCGCAGCTTAGTTATTTACACCTTAGATTTCACAACTTGGTTACTTGCAGCTTAGTTACCTGCAACTTAGATTTCACAACTTAGTTACTCTCAGCTTAGTTTCTACAGCCTAGTTATTTACAACTTAGATTACTGCAGCTTAGTTTTCTGCAACTTTGTTTCTACAGCTTAGATTGCCTATACACCCTGACGTTTTCTAGTCAGAGGTATCGCAGCAAAAAAGACGATGTTCATCCCAAATCGGGAAACATCGTCTTTTTGTTTTGATTATTTTATAAGAATACGAGCTTTGAGTTTTTCTATTAGCTCTACCCAGGATTCAAATCCATAACTTGCTAAAGCTAGCATCATTGGAATGTATAAAACAATATATCTTGATCGGGTTTCCCAGATGAGTAAAAATAAAATAACACCAAATAAAGTGATACTCATCACAGTTTCAAATGATCTCTCTTTAAAAATGCGGAAACTACTTAGTAAAATTAAGAACATAACAACAACATGTACGACTTGACTTAAATATACATAAACTTGTTTACTATCACCAAACACATAATCTTGATAATCATTTATTTCAATTGGATTTCTTTTTAATTTCTCAGGTGCAAAATACGTTCCATCTGCCCAAGTAAAGTTTAGTTTAGCTTGTACATGATCAACAAGTCCGGATAATCCAAAGTTTTGGAGACGCTCCATCATCAGATTAAGGTGTTGTTTTTTTATTTGCGCGTTTGGAAGGCCTTGGACTTTTAACCCCTCGGTAAAGTTAGCATCTGCATCATTGTACCCACCAACTCGTATATCATTTTCTTTATTTAATCCCATCATAATCCAATGCGTCATCGGATATCCCATTTCATCTTTTTCTATTGGGCTATGAGGCATCACAAAGTGTTGATAAGTCATATTTACTACGATAATTGAAATAATGAACACACTAATAAATGGGATAGCCTTCATTATTTTATTTGTCATGACATAATGAATCAGAATTCCAACTAAAATAATTAAAACATTTGCTTTGGCTAAGACTCCCACACTTAATAAAATTCCAAGCAAGATAAGCCAGCCATATTTCATTTTACTACTCGTGTGAGTATAAATATCATAAATCAAAAGTGCTAGAATCGGGAATATCATTGTTAAAGTATCTGTGTAAACAATCGGTATATACGTATAGAATGGCGTTATGAGTATCGCAAACAAACTAAATAAGGTTGTGCGTTTTAAACCATATCTTCTATAGATAAATACATACAAACAGACAATTGATAAAAAGACGATGGTTAAATTGACTAAAATAAGTGGTGATAAAAAATCGGTGATTCCAAAGATAGAAAATAGTCTCATTAATAGTAAGAAGAAGAAAAATAAGGGTGTATTATTTGGATATTTTATATAGAAATAGGAATCAAGCATGGAAAATGACTCAACTGAATTTAGACTCGCTCGATAAACATCTCCAAAATCCCAACTCGGGGTGACTTGAAAATATCTAAAGAAGAATAGTTGGAGTAATAAAATAATCCCAAAACTACCGATACTTATCCCTATTAATAGTTTTGAACTCGCTTTATTAAACCATTTATCAATTTGATACATCACCAGTAATAACACTAATCCTAAACTGACGACAAGCAGCGGATTCATTTGAACAAAGACTGTCGAGGGACGAATTATCGTATCTAGTGTCAGATATCCCCAAGCCCCTATAAAGATAACGCTAAATAATGTAAGTAATATATTTCTAATTTTAAACTCCGGCATCAAGTAACTCCTTCCAACTATTTAAATCGCAAGTTAAATATAAAACTTTCCCTACAATTATTATTTAATTTTACATTTTATGTATATTATATCATAAATACCCTTAGCTAAAATTCTCAATAACTGCCGAATTGAACTTATATCTTCTATAGTATATGCCAAGCAACAGTAAAACATTATGTCCCCTCACCTTTCATCACATGACTGATCTTGAATTCTTACAAAAAATAGAGAGCCTTCACAAAAAAAGAAGGCTCTCTATTTTATTTAAAATTAATCAACAAAGACTGTATTTTTTACTTTCCATTTTTCTAGCGCAATACTTAACCAGAATCCGTAAATTCCGAATGTAATAATACAGAAGAATAACCATTTTAGCCAGTTAAAGAATAAATCAAATGGCTGACCAATGAATTTCAATCGACGGCCTTCAACAACTGTATGATTAATTTTCCATCCGAACGAGATACATAATGCCCACGGATATAGTATCCCAAATGAGAAAGTTGTCATAAAAAAGGCTAAAATCGATACCCCAATTAAACTTAATAATCCACCATCAAAATATGATTCCTTAGTTTGTGTCTCTACCATAACTAATCACTCTCCTCTTCCTTATATACAAACCGATGAAAAAGTGATTCTCCCCATCGAAGAATCACTTTTACTATTACTGACGATTTGAAATCTCGCCCACGTTTTTAATCTCAATTGAGATGCGTCCATTCGGCGTATTGACGATTTCTAAATAATCTTTATTATTATAATAATCGAATGGGAACACCACTTCAATTCCCGTATCCGTTTTAATTTTTTGCATCTTCGGCATACGAACTTTCGCACCATTTGGATTCGTAATCGGCTTTTCAAGTCCATGATTTGAAATCTCAACAGCGAAATCATCCATAATATCAGCACAATCCTTAAACATTTGCTCACCAATATGGTCAAAATCTAATTCAGCTCCAGTGTGGATAAGTTCTGCCATCACTTGATGGAACGCAGGAATGACTTCAAGTTCGTCTAAATCATGTTTTTCAACAATTTTTTCAGTCGCAGAGCGAGCCAGATAGACTGCTTCTTTAAGTGAGATATCTGTTGTTGTTGCTAGTAAATCCTCAGCGAATAACGCGACAACCTCATCTCCATTAAATTTAAATGTATCTTCAAGAATCGTTAATTTTAAGCTATCACGATTCACCATAAAGAAACGCCCGCTACGTTTTGTTGCTTCTGGTAATACGGCTTGATGCGTCATTAGATTATTTTGAACGCCTTTTTCTGTTTGCTTCACCTCATGCGTAAAAGCTTCACGGCAAACAAGCTCCATTCCAACAAGGTACTCAACATTTAACATTTCAATTTCACAAACGAAGAAATCGCTACGTGTAAAAACTTCGTACTGATTTTTTAATTCAAATAATCTTTCAGCTAAGTCGTGACCTACGTCAGCAAGCGTTAAATCGCGCGCTCTATAATCAAGAACTAATGCACGTGCATCGCTTCCTTCATTGAACATCGCTGGTTTACATGCTGGATTTTTCAAACATTTGTCGATAACTTTTTCTAAATAAGTAAAAGCTCCGTCCACCTCGGCATCCATAGGCAATTTTGTGGGAATAAACATCCCTGAAATATTATCCACAATATATAAACAACTATTTTTTAGTACAACAGCCATCCCATTCATCCCCTTTTCAAAAATCATCAGATTTGACTATTTTAACACTTTTTTAGTATTTAATCTAGAATAATTAGAACTCCTACTATTTCATAATTTTGAATTTAACTTCCTGGCTGTGCTAGCTCAACTGTCATATAGTGGAGCTAACCTAGCATAGCTAGGAAGCTCTTTATAAATCTCGATTATCCTTCTAACTGTCATCAAACGTTAGGTGAGATTTTCTTTCATTTCGTGAATATCACGGAGAACATCTTTAATCGCTTCGCAAAGATGCACCACTGGCATGTAGTTAATCTAACTTTCAAAGTGCGAAAGTAGGTTAACTGTCATATAGTTCAACTAACCTAGCATAGCTAGGAAGTTGAACTAACAAACCCCCGTTCTCTACGATGAGAAACGGGGGTACCTTTGGGAGGTGTTGCTATTTATATTAATTTTAATAATAGCCTACTTAGTTATTTCTACTGTCATTTCGTAGTCTGTTTGGGCTTTTGCTGCGGCTTGTTCTGGTGTTGCTAAGCCTTCCCAAACACTTTTATACATGATTGCTGCAGGATCCCAATATTTTGCCATTTCAGGTAATAATGGCATTGGATCAGCATTTTGAGCTTGAGCTGCGATTCCCATTAAATAAGGATCTTCAGATAATCCATTGATTTTTGTCATGTCTTTTAAAGCCGGTAATTTTGCAGTTTGATCATACATCACTTGTAATCCTTCAGTTGATGAGATGAACTCTAATACTTGACGAGCTTCAGTTGGAACTTTAGTGTAAGCCGAAATACAAGCAATAATATTTCCAGAGAACGTACGAGCTATCTTTCCATTAACCGTTGGAATCGTCGTTACACCCCACTCAAATCCATTATCAATTCCACCTTGTTTCACTTCTTCAATTGACCAAGGCCCCGTAATCATATAAGGTACATTTCCTTTAACAAACTCACCATGAACCGTATCCCAATTCAAATCCTCACTTGGAACAGGTAAAATTTCTTTTAACTCACCATAAGCTGTTAACCCCTCAATAACTGCAGGCGTATTAAAATTAACTAACGATGCATCATCATGATTAGGTCCAAACAACTCATATCCCGCTGCTGTTAAGAAGAAATAATTAGAATAAGAATTTCCTGTTTCCCAACGCATTAACAACTTATTTGCCGGTACATCATTATAAATTCTAGCTTGATCCACAATATCAGACCAATCACCTGCAACCGTAAATCCATTTTCATCTAACAATGTTTTATTATAAAATAATGCAATACTTTCAGTCGAAATTGGAACACCATATGCCACACCATCAATCACAACCGTTTGACGAGAAGCATCTAACATCGACTCATTTAAATAAGCTGTTAAATTCTCACCAATCGGTAATAAAATATTAGCCTCTGCACCTGGTGCCATCCCATCATGAGGTAAATAGAAAACATCTGCTCCCGTTCCAGCCGGACCATCTAATTCTAATTTAGCACGCGCATCCGTTGCACCAACATTTTCAACTACCACCTTAATATGTGGAAACTTCTCCTCAATCGTTGGCACCATCACTTCAGCAAGCGAATCCTCCATCCAAATCTTTACAACCGTACGATCATCTTTTACTTTTTCATTTCCACACGCCGTAACAACCACTAACGCTAATCCCATAAATAACATCGAGATACTTTTTCTCATCAATTATTCCTCCATTTTTAACTTTAAAATTTTAACTAGGTCTACTCATCCAAACACCTAATATACTCTAAATTCAACTTTTGAAGTTGAACTTGAAACCATTACCTCAATACCAAATGGCATTTTCTCAAATACAACCGGTACACCATCTACTAAAACTTCAGTTATTGAAACATCATGATAGATTAATTTAAAGCTAACATATTTCTTTTCAT
>JBOFCV010000343.1:0-1629 GCA_051646305.1 Turicibacter sp. | reverse complement strand
ATTATGGAAACGAATTATTTCGAACTTGAGGAAAAGATCATCAAGATGTTGAAAACAGTATATGATCCGGAAATTCCTGTTGATATATATGAATTAGGTCTGATTTACAAAGTAGATATCGATGATGAAAAGAATGTTGTGATCGATATGACGCTGACAGCACCCAATTGTCCTGCTGCCGATTTTATTCTTGAAGATGTAAGAATGAAAGTCGAAAGCATTGAGGAGGTGAAGAGTGTTGATATCCGTCTGGTATTTGAGCCAGAATGGGATAAAGATATGATGAGTGAAGAGGCTAAGCTGGAATTAGGATTCTTGTAGTCATGGAAGAACGAAAAAATATCTATTTTGCTTCCGACACTCATTTTGGCGCGAAGTACTTTAAAGATCCAATTGAAAAGGAAAGGTGCTTTGTGCGTTGGCTGGATTCAATAAAGCCGGATTGCGGTAAATTATATCTTCTGGGAGATATGATCGATTTCTGGTATGAATTTAAGACGGTCGTTCCAAAAGGATATTCCCGTTTTTTAGGGAAAATAGCAGAGTTTTCGGATAGCGGGATAGAAGTACATTGGTTTATCGGTAATCATGATATCTGGATTTTTGATTATATTTCGAAAGAGACCGGAGCTATTATTCATCGACAGCCTTTGATTGTGGAAGAAAATGGAAAACGTTTTTTTCTTGCACACGGCGACGGACTTGGAGATGATTCGCTGTCATTCCGGTTTATGCGTGCTTTGTTTCATAATAAAGTACTTCAGAAGATGTTTACCTGGATTCATCCCCGATGGAGTGTTGCGTTTGGGCTGAACTGGTCAAAGCATAGTAGAACAAGTGTGGAAAATCAGGAATACTTAGGAGAGGAAAAGGAGCATCTGGTACAGTATGCCAAGAATTATCTGGAGTCTCACTATGTAGATTACTTCGTTTTTGGACACCGCCATATTATGCTAGATCTGATGTTGCCTCAACGCTCCCGTATTTTGATTCTCGGAGACTGGATTTATTATAACTCTTATGCTGTTTTTGACGGCGAAAATATATGGCTTGACCAGTATGAAATATGATAAAAGGCTTATTGACTGAAATAGTTAATAAGCCTTTTGTTGTTTCAATCTGTTAATGATCCGACTCTATTGGTTAATGTTGTGTTAATCGTTGCTTTTTTTTGTGTGTGACTAATTTTTGTGCAAATGTTGCAGTTTTGTGCTAAAAAGTAAACCATGTGTTTATTGTTTTGTCATTTTGATTCTTATTAATGTTAAATTAACGCCGTATTTGACCGTTTTTTCTTTGTGTTTGCGCTTATATGCCCTGTTTTGCTTTCTAATTAGTATTAGTAATAAAATTAACTATATAAATGTTTTCAAGTTTGTTGGATAACTTCTCTAAGTTCTTATTATATGGGCATTTCCTGCTGTTTTTTGCTATATAATCTATTTATTTATGTGAAAAATCAACTTGCTTTTTTTGAGAAAACAAGTTCATTGATATTTGCATATTCTATTGGGGCTTACTATATTTGCAACGCTATCGTTTAACAGATACATAATGTTAGACGAATTACGTTTTGAGTTCTTTTTATTTATAAATAACAACGGTTTTAATATCACTAAATTTCAAATT
>JBOFCV010000317.1:0-14216 GCA_051646305.1 Turicibacter sp. | reverse complement strand
CATTACGCCACCACCTAAAATAATTTTCTTCGGTGATAAAAGTAAAACGTAATTAACGAGTGCCTGTGCAATATAATAAGCTTCTATTTCCCAAACAAGCGAATTTTCACTTAATTCATGCCCTTTTTTACCCCAGCGTGCTTCAATGGCTGGTCCCGCTGCTAATCCTTCAAAACAATCTTTATGGAATGGGCATTTGCCTTCATACGGGTCTTGTGGATGACGTCTTAACATAATATGCCCCATCTCAGGATGTAGTAAACCATGAGCTAAGTTGCCTTCGACTAATGCTCCACCACCGACTCCAGTGCCAATGGTTAGGTAAATACATGAATCTAATCCTTTAGCTGCCCCATATGTGGCCTCACCTAAACAAGCAACATTTACATCCGTATCAAATCCCATTGGAATATCAAAATGTTTTTTTAATTCTCCTAAGAAATTATAATCTTTCCAAGCCGTTTTTGGAGTTGATGTCACATATCCATACATAGGTGAATTAACATCCGGATCAATCGGTCCAAAACATCCTATACCAAGTGACACAATATTTTTACCTTTAAAGTAATTAATAATTTGTGGCATTGTTTCTTCCGGTGTTGTGGTATCAAATTGAATACGTTCTAGTATCTGACCGTTCTCATTTCCTACACCACATACAAATTTTGTTCCGCCAGCTTCTATTCCACCAAATAACATTGGCTATTCCCCCTTAAATTTTTATCTCAAAATTATTTTTTCATGCTCAGCGCACTGCTGATTTTTTTTACCATATGATACGTCCCTTTAAACCAAATGAAAATAAAATAACTCATGACAGCACCCAGTGTGTTTAATAATAAATCATCTACATTGAATCCACGATAAATATATCCAGTCACTTGACTATATGTGAGTTGAATTATTTCAATACAAAATGAAACGCTCAATCCGACTAAAAGTATTTTAAACAGATTCCACTTTTGTTTTTTGAATAGGATAGGTAAATAGATTCCCAACGGCGCTAACATCAAGAAGTTGCCCACAGTCGTAAAATGAAATAAATTTCCCCACCGCATAAAGTCTAACAATTCAAAATTATGACGCCTTGCTTCAACTAATCCACAGCTAACTTCTTGTTGTAATAATTCAATATATTTTGCATCAATTGGCATTGGGATGAGTGAAACTTTTATCACGTTTAAAAGATAGAATACAAAACTAGTGATTAAAAACAACTTCACAGGTGATTCTTCTTTATATTTACGTCTATAAAGGCAACCAAATAGGATTGTTACAACCATGATGGTCGTTAATTCTAATGTTATTCTAACCGGTGGTAGCGACATTTCAGATTGGGCAATGAGTTGCTCGATATTTTGACAGGAAGTCAAGATTCTTATCATCAATCATCACCTACTTATTTTAAAACTGAACTAACTTTAGTTTTTACGATTATATCGTGTAAGGCTCTTAGTTCTTGCTTTCTAATTGCTTGATACGTTAATAAGATAATGTTTAGGACTAGTACAAATCCACTTGTCATCGAAATCAATAAAAATTTTAACATAAAATCGCGTTTAAAATAGTCCCTAACTGTTAATTCTTGACCATTTTCTTTAACTTCTTTCAACTTAACTACTTTTTTACCGATTGTTTGCCCCTGTAAACGGACAGGTATATAAATAAAGTAGATCAGAACATAAATAATTTGAAGAAGTAAAATAACAATCATGGCGTATAGATCCATTACTGTTTCATTGCTTGCCCCTACTGATGCAACAACAAACTGATAATTTCCATAGAATATGACACTTAATAAAATGGCGTCGATTCCAAAAGCTAATCCTCTTTTAAATAAATTTACCATGCGCTCACACCCTTTTATCTCTAAGTTGTCTGCTTAAATCATAATAACTAAGCTAATCTATTTATTTTATAATTCATTATACCGTACTATTTTTTTTATGTAAATTTAGGATTACTGTTTATTATAGCTTTTTAATTTATCCATTTTTTTACATAATTTCCTATAAATAGTTTTTTGGTAAATGAGAATGTGATATAATTCTTATATATCTACTTAAGGAGTATCTCATATGTCCAAAATATTATTTACATCGGCTAATCATTTAATGACACCTATGATTCTCTTTACTTTATTAATATTCACCATCTTTTCACTGATACTTTTACGTTTGCATTTCAAAATAAATTATTTTGAACCGATTACGGGGAATCCCAATTTAAATGCTTTAAAATATTTTCTACAAAAAAAACATCCAAGATACTTGCTTAAGTACGGCAACTGTTCGGTTCTTTCCTTTAAAATAACTAGCCTAAATAGAGTGAATCAAACGTATGGATATGAGGTTGGAGATGAATTAATTATTCTTTATTCTACTCGCATAAAAAGATTATTAGAGCTTTTAGGGATTAATCATTATTTCTCAACAATTAGGGATAATACCTTTATTATATTAGTGTACGGACTAAACGAAGATGAACTTCTTGTTTATACTGAAAAAATAATTGCCAAATTAGATATGTCTTTCTTAGTTAGTAAATATGAAATATTAACCCATACAACAGCCGGAATTGCTATTATTACAGAAACAACTGAGATTTATAAACATGGAAAAGTTATTTTAGCTCCTATCTTTCTTGCTTTAGAAAAAGCTTTTGAAAATTATCAGAAAACAAATAAATCTTCTTATTATGTTTATAATGAAACATTAAAAAATAGTCACGACCTCTTAAGAGAACGATTTATAGAGTTAGATACAGCTATTAAAAATAATGAATTTGAACCTTTTTACCAACCACTTATGAATATTAATCATGAAATTATTAGTTTTGAATCATTATCGAGATGGAATCATCCTAAAAAAGGATATTTAGCTCCTTACCACTACTTAACTGAGATTATTAATTTCGGATTAATTACGACACTTGACTATCAAATATTAAAAAAATCATTACGTCAACTTAAGCTCATTCATGAAAAGACAAATATTTATGTCCCTGTCTCTGTTAATTTTACAATTGAAACGATTATGGAACCCATGTTCGTCGATCATGTACTCGATATTATTAACGAAGTGTCCATTGATCCTTCCTATTTAACGATTGAAATTACAGAACATTCACTTATTAGTGAGATTTCATTAATTAACAAAAAAATAGATACTTTAGCTGCTCATGGAATTAAAATTGCCTTAGATGACTTTGGATCAGGATATTCTAATCTATCTGTTTTAAGTCAGTTAAACTTCGATCATCTAAAACTTGATCGCTCACTTGTTACAAGCATCTGTAATAACGATAAAATTGCAAATTCGATTTACTTAATGTTATTAGAGGTTGTAAATGATTCTAATAAAAAACTGGTGTGTGAAGGAATTGAAACATCTGATATGATTGATGTTTTAGTTAATTCATTAACTTTCAATATTAATGCAACGCCTATCGATGAAAAGTTATTAACATTACAGGGATATTTTTTTTCTAAGCCCATCCCCTTACATGAACTCATTTTATATTCAAATGCGTTACCCATAAAAATACCTGTATAAAAAGGATACAAATCAATTTTGGATTGTATCCTTTTTACTATGTCTAATTCACGCTGTTGCTAAAATAAATAAGTATCTCCCTTTATTTCTTCTATAAAAACGATAAAAGAACAAGGCTTGCTAATTTATGTTTTATTTCAATCCTTATATATTATGATAATATTTTCCATCTATTATAGTATAATAACGATAACAGCTATTTATTAGCTAATTTCATATACAAAGGAGAAATTTACATGAATTTTGATCGTTCTTATTTCTATCGTCTTGCAAAAGATATCTTAACAACACCTAGTCCTAGTGGATTCACACACTCGGTCATTCAAAAAATCGAAGGTTATGCCACTGAGTTAGGATTACAGGCTACAAAAACAAACAAAGGGAATTTAATTGTTGAAATGATTGGATTAGATGAAACCAAAACATTAGGACTTTCTGCTCATGTGGATACCTTAGGATTAATGGTGCGCTCAATTAATAGTGATGGAACGTTACGTGTGACATCAATTGGTGGAAATCAAATTAATTCGCTAATCGGAGAATATTGCATCGTTCATACGAGAAATCAAAAAACGTATGAGGGAACCATTCTCACGACTTCACCATCTTCTCACGTTTATGATGATACTGCAAAAAAGGGTCAGAATGCTGATGAAATCGTGATTCGTTTAGACGAGGTCGTTCTTTGTAAACAAGATGTTTTAGATTTAGGCATTGAGAATGGCGATTTCATTTCAATTGATCCAAAGACAGTAATCACAGATAGTGGATTCATTAAATCACGTCATATTGATGATAAGATTAGTGTTGCTTTAATTTTCACGGTCTTTAAAGCTTTACTTGAAAATAATATTAAACCGAACCACACCATTAAATTTGTCATTTCTACTTATGAAGAAGTGGGGCATGGTGCCGCGCATATTCCTGCAGATATCAGCCGTTTAATTGCTGTTGATATGGGATGTATCGGTAAAGATTTAAGTTGTACAGAGTATGATGTCTCAATTTGTGCAAAGGATTCTTCTGGGCCTTATGATTACGAGATGACATCACAACTTATTTCATTAGCTAAAAAACATGAATTAAGTTATGCCGTTGATATTTATCCATTCTACGGATCTGATGCATCAGCAGCGCTACGTGGGGGCCATGATATTAAAGCCGCTTTAATCGGTCCTGGTGTCCATGCATCTCATGGAATGGAGCGAACTCATGTTGATGGATGTGAAAATGTGATGAAATTATTACATGCTTATTTATGTGAGATTGTGTTATAGGGTGTAGTTTTCTCTTATTTCAATATCTAAGGTGGAGATATAATGAAGAAGTTAGATTTACATATGCATTCTTGTTTTAGCGATGATGGACAACTATCCCCAGAAGAAATCATTGATTTAGCCTTAACAAAAAATATGGATACCATTTCAATAACCGATCATAACTCAGTTAAAGGAATCCGAAATGCCTTAGATTATGCTAAAGATAAAATAATTAAGATTATTCCTGGAATTGAGTTAGATTGTACGTTTAATGATCTTAATTTGCATGTTCTTGGCTATCATATTGATTTTGAAAATGAATGTTATGCTAAGTTAGAAGAAAATATTATGTCGCAAGAAAAACGAGCTGCTCTAAAGAAGATTGAGTTAATTAAAGAAGTGACTCAATTAGAGCTAGATACGGAAGAAGTTTTAAAGCACTCACACAATGGCGTTGTAACAGGTGAACTTATCGCCGAAATGTTATTAAAAAATCCGAACAATCAAAAATCTTCTATTTTAAAACCTTATATGCCCGGTGGCAGTCGAAGTGATATGCCTTTTGTAAATTTTTATTGGGACTACTTTGCGAAAGGAAAACCTGCTTATGTTGAGATTGAGTATATTCAATTTAACGAAGCGATTGCGATGATTAAAGAAACAAATGGCATTGCAATCCTTGCTCATCCCGGTAATAATTTAAAAAATTGTTTTGAAATTATCGATGATTTAATCAATGAAGGAATTGATGGAATTGAGGTTTATAGTTCCTACCATACCGATGAAGATATCACTAAATTTCTTAACAAAGCACTACATCATCAATTAATTATAACGTGTGGAACAGATTTTCATGGTAAAACAAAACCTCATATTTTGATTGGTGAATTTAAACATGAGCCTAACCAAGTCAGTCATCACTTTTTTGAATAAATTTTAAAAATAAAAATGGGATGTCTCACATAAGTGTGAGACATCCCATTTTTTTAAAGATCTTCTATTTTTGCAGTTAAGTCACCATTTAGATACGCTTGGTATCTAGTTAGTAAGTCCATCATTTGCTCACGTGTTTCAATATGTGCAATCATACGTTTAACATGCGTTGCTCCCGTTAAACCTTTAATATACCATGTCATATGTGAACGCATTTGAAGCATCGCTATTTTCTCATTTTTCAAATCTATTAAACGATCCATATGATCAATCGCTGTTATTATTTTTTCATCACTTGTTGGCTCGGCAATTAATTCACCTGTTTTTAAATAATGTGCGGTTTGCTGCATTAGCCATGGATTTCCTAACGCAGCGCGTCCAATCATAATCGCGTCTACATTCGTTTCATCCATCATTTGTTTAGCAAACTCAGCTGACTTAACATCACCATTCCCAATAACCGGAATCGTTTTAATTGCATCTTTTACGTCCTTAATAATTCCCCAGTCCGCTTTACCTTCATACTGTTGAGAACGTGTACGACCATGAACTGCAATCGCACTAGCTCCTGCTTTTTCAATTTTACTTGCAATTTCAACAGCGTAAATATGCTCTTTATCCCAACCCGTACGCATTTTAACAGTAACAGGTTTCTTTACAGCATCCACAACACTCGCAACGATATCATAAATTTTATCTGGCTCAAGTAATAAACGAGCTCCTGCATCACTTTTTGTCACTTTAGGAACCGGACATCCCATATTAATATCGATGATATCACAGTCACAATTTTCATCTACAAATTTAGCAGCCTCAAGAAAAATTTCTTTATTCGACCCGAAAATTTGCATCGATAATGGTCTTTCTGACGGGTCCACATAAAGCATTTCAATTGTCTTGGTATTTTTATAAACAACCGCTTTATCACTAACCATTTCCGAATAAATTAAACCTGTTCCCATCTCTTTTACAATCGTACGGAAGGCTGCATTACACACACCAGCCATTGGTGCTAATACGACAGGGTTATCAATTTCAATCTCTCTTATTTTCCAATTCATACACTTCACCACTTTCTAGCTGATTATATCTATATACAAACAAATAAACCATGTACATTCAAGTCGCAATTTTTAAGCGATGAATGCCTTGATACGACAGTATCCTATAGATGCAGTAATCGTTTTGAAAATCCACAAAACTAACTGCGTCTTATCTACTATACAAACAGAAATGTTTTTTACATCTCAAGAAATGCGTTATAAACGTTGAATACGTCAATACGGTGATATCCTAATAGTAAAGTTCTAGTTTTTCCGATGTAAAAAAGTTAATCTTTACTTATATATAAATTTATATTTTTTCTTTCATAACAGAAACTTTGTAAATTTTTGTTGTCGTTTCAAACCCTCTAACCCTCAACCACTTAAACACTAAATTGTTCTTAATAACTATTTTTGGATTTAAAAAGAAGACGGCCATTTATCTATTTAACAACTTTACATTATACATTAACCTACCCTTTTACGCAAGATAATCACCTTTTTGACATCTTGGAAATCTAATACTAAATTATGGTGTGAAAATAAAAAAATGAAGGGATTTGGAATAATTTTTCCCTATCACCCTTCACTTTATAGTGCTAATCTTTAACATTAAATTTATCGCCTCAGTATGACGTCCTAATTCATGACGAAAAGGCTAATTAAACTATTGTTTTACCCCTTCCAAATAACGAAAGCCATATACGCAATATAGAGGATAACTAAAAAACTACCTTCTACTTTGTTAATACTTCGCTTGGAAGCCGCAAAACCATATGTAATAAATGAAATAGCTAACATGATAAACATATCAAAAAAGACAGCTGTATTAATTGTTATTTCATGGATAAATGATGAAATACCTAAAACAAAGAACACATTAAAGATATTTGATCCGATAACATTTCCAAGGGCAATGTCACTTTCACCTTTTCTTGCCGCCACAATAGATGTTACAAGTTCTGGAAGTGATGTTCCGATTGCCACAATCGTTAATCCAACTAAACTCTGACTCATTCCAAAAGCTAAGGCAATAGTTGACGCTGAATCAACGACTAATTGTCCACCAATAACAATGGCAACAACACCAATTAATGAAAGTCCAATACTTTTAGGTAATGGACGCGTGACATACTCATCTTCATCAACAGGTGTCTCATTACGTGATGTAAGCGCCAGTTCGATTAAATAATACATAAATATTCCAAGTAACACCATTAACATAATCCCATCGGCGCGTGTTAAAACATTTTCTGTATAACCATGATATTTGGTATCTAATCCTAAGACAATTAAGGTAAATCCACCTAATAACGCAAATGGAAACTCTTTTGCGATAATTGAACGTTTTACTTTTAGAGGACAAATAATAGCAGCTACTCCGACTACGACAAGTAAATTAAATATATTAGACCCTACAACATTTCCTACTGTAATATCATTAGCACCAGCAAATGCACCTGTAATACTTACAGCTGCTTCGGGGGCACTCGTACCGAATGCAACAATCGTTAATCCAATAATTAGGGTTGGAATTTTTAGTGTTTTTGCAATGGATGAAGCACCATCAACAAACATGTCAGCCCCTTTTATTAATAAAACAAATCCTACAATAAGTAACACATAACTCATGATGAAATCACTCTCTTTCACTATTCAATTTAAACGCTTAGCCCATCATATGCTCAATAAAAATACTAATACCGATTAATATTAAAATGATCCCTCCAACTATTTCAGCATAATTTTTAAGGTAAGGACCTACTGTTTTACCTAATAGAACACCACCGTAACTAATAGCAAATGTAATTCCAGCAATGACACACACAGCCATTAATATGTTGACATCAAGAAAAGCAAAACTAATCCCGACAGCTAGGGCATCAATACTTGTTGCTATTGCCAGAATGAATAGAGAACGATGGTTAACAGGATCCGTTTCAACCACATTCTCTTCATCACCTTTAAAGGCTTCCAAAAGCATTTTCCCACCAATAACAGATAATAAAATTAAAGCAATCCAGTGGTCAAAAGCTGTTATATATTTTTCAAAACTAAGTCCAAAAAGCCAACCTAAAAATGGCATAAGTCCTTGGAAAGCTCCAAAATATAAAGCAACTCTTAACGCATTTTTTGTAGATACTTCCTTTAAACTAATTCCTTTTGCAATCGCAACAGTAAAAGCATCCATTGCTAATCCAATCGCAATTAAGATAATGGCAACCATACTCATCTTGAAGTCTCCACCTTTCATTTATCCTATACTAAATTGATTTAATCACTCACAAAAGTGATTTTATTTATACGTCATTTCATGACTTTCATATAATCTATTTTTAAAAGTCTGTCGTTCTTGTACACATTTGTTTCTCATCGTGATATCTACCTGTGCTTCACAATCTTATAAAATTATCATCTGTTAGCAGAAATTTAAAGATTTTTCTATTTGGCTATAGGTAAATTATCTTGAAATATTTTAATCGCATACTGAGATACCGTCATACTGCTTGTATCCAGGCGTTCTAAGTTGAAAAACAAAAAACGATAACTTCTAGACTATTATTTAAGATTTCTAACCTAGTTTTATGAATTGTTTGAAATATCTCTGTTTGTCTATAGTATGGAATTATTTAATAAAATTATTAATATGTATCCAATATTTTTACATCATACCTCTGAATTTTTTACATAAAATTGATTAGCATCAATCTATTTCTAACTAATGAAAGCCTACTTTTTTGCTAGTTTAAAACAAATAAAAGCTGGTTTTTTCTTTAAACTTTCGTATGATTTAAGATTGATATCAGCCATTTCAATCAAAGGTCTAGGTTCAACAACTTCTAATAATTCAAACTGATGTGTACTAAATGTATTGAGCATCTCACTAAAAGAGCGACGATAAAATGGCACATTAACTGAGCCTGCAATAGGCATTCCATTCCACGTATACTCAACTAACTCTTTCTCATAATAGATTTGGTTTTTTGATATTTTGTAATCTTCCATCGGGTGTTGGACTGATAAAATAATAACCCCCGAAGGCTTTAAGATGCGATTAAACTCAGCAATTGGCACTGACCAATCTTTTATATAATGTAACGTTAAAGAAGATAAAACGACATCCACGCTAAGTGGTTCAATGAAAGTGAGCGGTGTCTCTAAATTCCAAACACGCGCATCGATTTGATTATTCGTTCGTTGCAGGGCGTGTTCTACCATCTTTTCACTAATATCAAATGCTTTGACATTTGCCCCTTTATTTAGTAATTGCTGTGAATACCATCCCGCTGCACAACCTGCATCAACAACACAGCGGTTTTTTAACTCTACTGAATCTAGTAGTTTAATCATGGCTGGTCGTTCATAGTAAGCATTATGTGGTTTTGAATCCACAAACTCTACGTAATCATCTGCTAATTTTTCAAAAGCTAATTTTGCAATTGGTAAGTTATCCCTCATTATACCTCTCCTTTAAATAATTCGTTAGTAAATGTTATGTAAATATTGTAAATTTTAACATTCCAATATTTAAAAGTCCAGATAATCCGTATTTTTGACACGTTATTTGTTATATAATATGGCATATGACAAGGGGGCGACGCATCATGCACAAAAACAAAACGAATAAACAACTACTTTGGTTATATCTGAGTCTATCTAGTATCTTTTTAATAATGATTGGTGGTTTTGCTTATTATTACAATTATGCAACGACTTTAATAGAGGATTTAAATCAAACGGTAGATGAATACACAAAAACACAATCGAATTTAGTTGAGGCAAATAAGTCATTACAACAAGAAGTCGATCAGTTACTAGCTAGTCAAGATCCAAATGAAGTGGTAGCCAGTCAACAATTAAACTCTTTATCTCAAGAATATGCAAATCTTGAAGTGCAGTTTAATGATTTATCACGTCTGTACCAAGAGACCTTAGCTATAAAAGATGAATACGCGGCACAGCGCCCACTAAGTGTGACAGAAATTGAGAATACGTATCGCACATTAGCCACTGAAACAGAAGCACTTAAAACAAAGCTTTCAGAAGAACAAAATAAATTAAAACAAGATTACGAAACAATGAATTCTCATTTTTATATTGATAATGATTTGAAGATAAAAGTAATGGAAGAAAAAACAGACACTCAAAACTATTTTGTGGCTGAGGTGATTGCTTCTAAAAATAAACCATTGAGTGCTGAATTTGCGAGCGGTCAATATGGAGGTGCCCGTGAGTCTGTCTCTGCGATTGCAAGTCGCATGAATGCCGTACTAGCCATCAATGCATCAGGATTCTATCCAAGCACCAACAAACCGATGGGTTCCCTTGCACGAGACGGGATGTTTTTACAAAACGATGGTAACTTTACTTGGGAAGTCTTAACCTCATCATGGAGCGGAGATTTAGCATTTCATCGCTTTGACAAAATGGAAGATATCTTAGCAAAGAATATTAATGATTCATTTGCCTTTGGACCGATTCTAGTCCGTGATTCAGTTCCTGAAGAATTAAAAGAAGAAGAGACGCGTGCGCCAAGAACAGCTATCGGACAACTTGGTTATAATCATTACGTCATTGTTGTGGCAGATGGCCGCCAAGAACATGCGCAAGGCCTTACCCTTTCAGAACTCCAAACGCTTTTTGTTAATATGGGAGCTACAAATGCCTATAACCTAGATGGTGGTGGATCTTCAACCCTTTACTTTAATGGTAAGTTATTAAACTCACCTTCTGAAGGAAAAGAACGCCTAGTTACTGATATTATTTATTTCTAACCGATTAATTAACATTGTCTATTTGAATTTTCTAAGTTTAATCACATTCTTTCTCTCATTTTAACGAAATCGTGACAATTCCTTCACTTTAAAAAAGTTTCTCACATGATATAATTAACTTATCAAATAAAGAAATGAGCGAAGGAGGCGACTATTATGTTGCGTGTATTAGATATATTAAATGACATCGATGAAGAATGGGAAGCTCCTGCTAGAGAAAGCCACTCTCATCACATGGAACTTTTAAATCATGCTGTAACTAAACCCTTTACAGTTGATCATAGCCATAATTTAGCTATCCTTTTCGCAAATTGTTAATCTTTTTCCTAATTAAAATAGAGTTATACTCCTATTTTCCTATAAAAATAGTTGCCTTTTAGCATCAGCTAGTTTAATAGGAAAAAATTTCTTCAATCCCCATTGATTAAATATGAAAAAGCTCCCGGACAAAGGGAGCTTTTTCTATGGATGAAACAGTTTTTTTAAAAAAAGGTGATTGTATCAAACTCGATACGATCACCTTTTTTTATCTTTTGGAAATTTTAATTAATGCCTCTTTATCAAACGCGTTAGCTAGATCTTCAACAAAGCTGCCCCCAATGATTAATTTAGGAGCAATTTCAGCTAAAGGTACCATCACAAAATCACGTTCTGTCATAAAGGGATGGGGAACTGTTAATCTCTCTGTCTGAATGAATTCATTTTCATATAATAAAATGTCGACATCAATCACACGTGGCCCCCACTTTATTAATCGAACACGGCCTAACTCTTGTTCAATTGATTGACAAAAGTCCAACAATTGTATCGGAGTTAAATCCGTCTCTATTTTTACGACTAGATTCATAAATATATCTTGATCCGTATAGCCCCAAGGCTTTGTTTCATATAAGGAAGACAGTGTCATAATAGACACATGTGGTGTTGCAATAAGCAAATTCATCGCATCATGCAAATATTTTTTGCGATCTCCCATATTCGAACCTAATCCTAGATAAGCAATTGCCATGGGTTCACTTCCTTTATTTTACGCTCTGTTAAATTAAGCTTTAATGATCATTAAAAATAAGCTGAATCTTATCGGTTCATCCTCAGGATAAACCTACTCTATTAAATCCATCAAAAAATAATGATATATTTGATTCAAACTAACTTCAAAAACAAACACTAACGTTTAACAGACCTATATTTTAATATTTAACTTAACGTTTAACTGTTAATTCAACAGCTGCTGTTCCATTAAATGCAGGAATTGGTGGTTGCATTTTACGAACTTCAACTTTAACTTTATCTAATTCTTCAAATTTTTCAATTAATTGTGATCCCATACGAAACGCTAACGTCTCAAGTAAATCAACATGCTCTCCATACATGATGTCAGCAATAATTTCATATGCATCAGCATAACTAACTGTCATATATAAATCATCTGTAGCTCCTGCCGTTAATACACATTCACTGTACATGAGAACATCCACTGTAAATTTTTGCTCAACTTCATATTCATGAGCACATGCTCCATGTTTTGCAACAAACTCCATGTTATTTAACATAATTTTTCCCATTATACATTCCCTCTTTTCTAAGTTTATATATTAACTTTTAATAAGCTATAAAGAGATTAAAAATAATCTCTATGATTTATTATTCTAAATCTTAACAAAAATATTTAACAGTTTTAATCTTACTGCTATATAAGTTGTATTAATTTAAATACAGCTTATAAATTATTTAACTAATGCATTCATAACTTTAGCTGCACGAGCATTTTCCAATACATCATGAACCCTAATAATTTGAACTCCTTTATTGACGGCAAAACAAGTTGCCGCAATTGTCCCCTCGAGACGCTCGTGTGTTTCTAATCCGCCAAGTAGATATCCAATTGTTCCTTTTCGGCTCACACCTAAAAGGACAGGATAACCAAGTGTTTGGAATTTATCTAATTGCTTTAGCAATATAATATTTGTTTCATAATTTTTTGAGAAACCAATGCCTGGATCAATAATGATTTTTTCAGGTGAAACACCTGCCTTAAGGACAACATCGATACTATTTTGCAACTCTTCTAATACTTCGCTTATTGCATCTTGATAAAGTGTTAAATCACCGGTATTAACAGTCATCGTATTCAATCCTGATATATCGGGTTTACGATTATGCATTAAGATAACATAAGCGCCACTTTGAGCCATAACAGTAGGCATGCTAGGATCAAAACATCCGCCACCTATATCATTTATGATAGTAGCTCCAGCTTTCACTGCTGCACGGGCAACAGATGCTTTGTATGTATCGATTGATATGGGCACATCAATTTCTTTTGAAAGACGTTCTATAACCGGTATAACTCGATTTATCTCATCTTCTTCGGAGACGATTGTAGCACCAGGTCGAGTTGATTCTCCACCAATATCAATGATAGACGCTCCATCAGCTACCATTTGATGTGCACATGCGATAATTTTTTCAATATCACTGTGCTTTCCCCCATCTGAAAAACTATCCGGGGTTACATTCAAAATTCCCATTATGAGCGGATTTGAATAATTTAATGCCACATAATCACCTCACTTTGTAAAAATATCCATTCCGTAAGTCTAGTATAATCTATCTAATCCCTTAAGTAAATAGATTAATAGCTTATCTAAA
>JBOFCV010000315.1:0-5728 GCA_051646305.1 Turicibacter sp. | reverse complement strand
CATCTTACGTTTTGGGAAATACTGATTTAATTCATCTTGAGTGGCAATAGGTGATACTAATGTTCCATCGAATTTATTGTTTAATTTGATCTGTTTGACATTAGTTAAAGATTCCTGTGTTTTAATTTCTTTTACAGATTCCTGCATTTCATCTAAATATTCAATTTCACTAACTGCCAATTCGTGTTTTGATTTAAAAATACCGTAGAACACAACATTTTTATTTTTTTCAATGTGTAACTTTTCTGTTTGTAAAGCTGTGTAAGCTAATTCAAATTGATAGTTAACATTTTCAAGATTACCTTTTAATGCAACAGGTTCATTTGTCTTTTTAAATTCTTTTCCAAAAAATTGCATGGCATCTGTCGAGAATCCAATAACCTTAGTGTTTAATGACCCTTGTTGTAAGTATGATCCGACTTCCCCTTGATTTTGACGAGAACAAATTACATAACCTTGTTCACCTTCTAAAATCTTATGATCTAGATATTGACTCGTGTAAAGTTCATTTGTTACCGTTGCCCCTTTAGGTGCAAGACTTAAATCTTGTCCCATAATAAAATCTACCATTTTATCATTTGCTTCTACATCAATACTGTAGAACCAATTGCTCTCAGTTGCTAATGTAAATGTCACTGAGTATTTAATATCCTCAAATTTCCCGCTCCATACCATCTGGTTTTCATTGTAACTGACAACACTACCTGATTTAATCCCTAATAATGGGGTATATGTTATTTCATTTTCATGATATACACGCATGTAAATATTATTAGATGATCCATCCATCGTATTTCCTAATGATTGATTAACTAAAATCCCTTGATTAATAAATTGAAATACATCCCCAGTTTGTAAAAATTCACAGACTGTGTTTCCCTTTGATAAAATAATGTGTTGACCTTCTTGTTTTAAAATCATAACTTTCTCCTTTAATATCTATTTAATTTCAACTTTTTTGACGAAACGTTTTTTCACTTTTTAAAAAATAAAGAAAAAATATATATTTTTCCTTTATCTCTAACACTAAAAAGAGACAACCTTTTTTGAACAAGGTTTAATGTCGACTGTTTATTCAACACTCATAGCCCCGCAACTCTCACGAATAACTAATTCTGTAGAAAGAACAATATTTTTAGTACTTTGCTTACCTTTTAAATTGTTAAATAAAGTATGGGCTGCTATAATTCCTAGATCATAAGCGGGTCGTCTAACAGTGGTTAAGGCTGGTGTTAAATGACGTCCCCATGAAATATCATCAAATCCTACAAGAGCAATCTCTTCAGGCACTTTAATATTATATTTTCTTAATGCTAACATAACTCCGGCTGCCATTTGATCATTAGCAACGAATAAAGCTCTAGGTAAATCTTTCTTTTCAATGAGTTCAATCATTGCATCATACGCTTTAAATTCACAGAAATCTCCGTATGTGTACCATGCTTTTTTGAAGTTCATCTTAAACTCTTTAACTCCCAATTTAAATCCTTCAAATCGTTGTTCACTATCGTGTGAATCTTTAGGTCCACTAATAAAACCAATGTCTTTATATCCTAATGTATGAAAATGTTTAACGACGTTATACCCTGCCTCTTTATCATTAATCGTAATATGAGAAATATGTTCACCTTCCTCTTTACGATCCACTAAAACAATTGGAAATTTATTTGTCGATAAATCGACTAGAGTATCACTATTAATCGATGATGATATAATGATGGCCGCATCTACAATTCGTTCTGATAATAGTCTAGTCACGACACTTTTTTCTACAAGACATTCACCAAAAATAACTTCATAATTATTTTTCTTTGCCGTATCTTGTACGCCTTTAATAATTTCCGTATGAACAGGTCCACTGAAATCACTAAATACTCCAATGATATTCATTTGCTTTGATTTCAAACTTCGGGCATACCCATTGGGTGTATAATTCAATTGCTTCGCCGCTTCTATAATCTTTTGTCTTGTTTCTTCGCTTATTCGTCCTGTTCCATTTAACGCACATGAAACGGTTGAAATAGAAACACCTGATAATTTTGCAACATCTTTAATATTACTCATATTACTCCTTTCTAGAGCAAAGAAATTTAATAGTCCCTACCCTATGTTATTAATTTTTTACTCGGTCAAACGTTTTAATTTCCAAAAAAATATTTATACTTCTATTATTCACCAGTTAACCCTGCATGGTCAATACTTTCAACGAACCATTTTTGCGTTATGAAGTAAATAATTAATAAAGGTAAAATAATTAAGAATGTTCCAGCCATTTCAATTGCCTCATTTAAGGTTTGACCACCCACGGCTCCTTCAATTTGATACATTTTCGAATACGTTGCAACAAATCGATCTAGTTTCATTGGTAATGTTTGAATGACTTGTCCAAAAAACATACTTGCTAAATACGTTTCATTCCAATACCAAACAAATGAGAACAAAAATGAAATAATATAAGCAGGTGTAGACATTGGGAGTGAGATACGCATAAATATTTTAAATGCACTTGCACCATCTACTTTTGCCGCCTCTATTAACTGCACAGGAACCATTTTAAAGAATTGGTAGAAAATAAAGATGAAAATGGCACTTCTTAGACCCTGCCCAAACATCGCTGGTAAAATATACGCCAAAATACTATCTAAAATCTGCAAATCTTTAAACATTAAGAACTGTGGAATCACTGTAATTTGTGGTGGAATAATGAAAGTTGCTAAAACTAATCCAAACCAAATATTTTTCCCTGGAAACTTAAATTTTGCAAACCCATAACCGATTAGTGAACAAGAGATGGTTTGGATCAAGGCTGGCAACCCAGTTACAACGATTGTTTGTCCTAAGCTTTTCCAGAAATCAAGAACCATAAATGCTTTTTCATAATTTCCTAAATAGAACTGTGTTGGAATCCATTCAACTAATGGATTAATGATATCCTTAGAATCTTTAAAACTATAAGATACAATCATAATCAATGGATATAAAAATACAAATCCAATGGTGATTAATAAGACGTAAATCATAACTTGTTGGAGTAAACCATCTCCATTATTTCCTAATAGTTTTTTTCTTAATTTCATTTTATATTTAACAAACTTACTTCTCTCAATTTTCATTTAGATCTCGCCTTTGTTGTTTGAAATTTAACATGTTTTTTCTGTTTTCCTTTAAATAAGATTAACCCTGCCAATAAAAGTAAAAGAACTAAAATTTCAACAAAATAAATCCATGACATAGCAGATGCATAACCTAGTCCCGTTGTGATATCAAACGTTGCTTCTTGAATCAGCTTGATTGTATCATTTAAAGTAGACATCGACAATGTTATAACCGTATACACGACATTAACTAAAATAATTGGTTTTAGTGAAGGTAAAGTGATTTTCCAAAATGCTTCCCATCTTGAAGCTCCATCAATACTTGCTGCTTCATAAACTTGTGGATTTGCTTTTTGTAATGAAGCAATAAAAATAAGAATTTGAACCCCACAGAACCATAAGATTAAAATGAATGAATCTAACAAGGTCGTAATCATATTTCCCATTAGACCCGGTATTAGCTCTGTAATTTGCCCACCCTTTAATATTTCTTCTAAGCCCGGTAATGTTGTTGCGCCTTGATCCATTAACTTTTGCATGACCGGCCCACTCGTAATAATGACTGGTAAGAAGAAAATTGTTCTAAAAAACCCTCTGAACTTTATTTTCATGTTTAATAATAACGAAATAATGATGGCAAAGACAATAATAATAGGTACGAATAAAATAATCTCAAGAGCAAACTTAACTAACGTATCCGCAAAATTTATATTCATGAACAATGCATCTTTATAGTTTTGCATGCCGATAAACGTTGTTTTGATTCCATCCGTTGTAATTTTAACTTGATTGAAACTTAAATTAAATGTTTTAATAATTGGAATTAACGTAAACACTAAGAACCCAAAAATCCAGATAGATATGAAGCCATATCCAGTCAATGTTTCTTTAGTTTTCGCCTTTAACTTCATATCCGTTCCCTCCAATCACTTTAAAGCTTTTTGATTCCACATTTATTTGATCATTTTTAAAGGTTTTGTCACTACGGTTAATAATGAAACTTAATCCATTTGAATAGGTTACTTTAACAACATTATCTGCCACTATTTCACGTGATTCAATAACTTCTCCTTCAACTAACTTTAGGGTTTTATTTAAACGATTATACATGTCGATGATTTGGTCTTTCCAGATATCATATTTTGATGTATATAACCAATTTGATCCAGTATGAAGTAAAGTTATTGAATCTTCTTCAGTTAAATACACGGTTGGATAAGCACCGTAATCAATTAGATTTAAAAGGTAATCCTCTGGGTTTGATACGAAGTTAATTGGTGTTGCATAAAAATTAACTGATCCTTTTAGTACAATTTGTAAAAATGGAACGGTATCTGTTGTACTTAAATAGTTTGATGATCCCATTGGAATGTTAAAATATTCATCAACATTTTTCCATAAATAAGCACTCGGTTTGTATAATGCTAAATGATCTCCTAACATAGTAAGCGAACGATTATAAATGTCAACCGACTCTAATCTCGTGTTTGCAGTTAGTGACGCATCATTTGAATATAAATGATTTCCAATCGTATCGACGGCAATATTTTCAATTTGATATTTATCAAATTGTTTTTTATCATTTATCATGAATTTCTCGGTTGAAGAGGGTGCTAAATAGTTAAATGGCTTAAATCCATTCGTATCTAGTAACAACTGCTCAGCTTTAGTTTGAGCTGCATCTTTTAACATTGAATATCCCCTAATACCATCATATCCCTTTAGATAATCTGTATAGAAGAAAATCTCTGTTTGCGTTCCATTATACTGTTGGATAAACTCTTTGAACTCCTTTTTACTTCCTACTTCAGATTGGAATGGGAAATGATTGAGCGTTCCCGTAGTGGCTCCCCCTTTGTTCCAACCTCTAATAACAACTTTCAAATCATTCATTCCATTTGCATTTAAATCGCCTATAATGGTGTTCATATCATCTAGTGTTGTCATTAAAACAGTTTTATCTCCAATTAAAGACTTTTCCTTATCTGAAGCTAGAAACTCAACATGCATGGGAATATCTTGTTCTTTTGCTTCTTTCTGTTCAAGAACCCCTGTATCTGTTAGATACTCACGATATTTTTTAGCCATTCCTACGTAATTAGATTCATCACCACTTAATAGGATATGATGTATGCTTATATCGAATACATTTGGAGTCGCTTGATTAATTGAGAACCCTTCACCTTTTTTATTTGCAGGTTGGAAATAGGTTTCCCTTAAAATAAAGCGAGATGTGACCCAGTTATATGGTGTTGTAATCCCTGCGGGATAAGCATTGATTTCACCATATTCAGATCCTTGTTCAATAATTGACACAATTCCATTTTTATTCGCATTATGAACAACGCCATAAACTGGGTAGCTAATAAGTTCTGAATCAACAACAGTATCAATATTATTCGATACCCCGGACATTCCAATATCTGTCCCATAAATACGCTTAATAAACGGTTGTGTTGCAATCGTGTTTTTATGTTCTAATCGCATTAATGCACCACTACCGTCTGGAATAAATAAATACCCCGGTATGTTTTGTTCTTTCGTTGCACCTAAAAATGGATAAAGAAAGATACTTTGAATTTTATATACATCATCTGTTTCTTTTATAGAAGAGGCTGGGATATCAATCTTAA
>JBOFCV010000289.1:0-5016 GCA_051646305.1 Turicibacter sp. | reverse complement strand
ACTTCATCTTGATTATTAACTAATGTATATTCAAATGCATTTCCGTTATAGAATGAATATTGGGTGTCAGTGTTAACTATAACTTGTTCACTAAGATATATTGTTTGTGATTCTTTCGGATTAAGTTCAATCTTGTTTTCTAACGTAACATACTCTTCATCTATAAACTTGTTTATAAATGCGGGAATCTTTATTTTTATATCAAACGATTGCGGCTCATTACTATAATTTTTAAAAGCTATGACACCATCAATATTAAGGACTCGTTCATGTCCTTGGAGTTGAACTGAAGTTTTTCCTCGATCAAGATAGATAGAATTCAAATCATTAAAAAATCCTTTATAAATTTGAATACCGTATCCCCATGTACTTGAAAACACATTGAATAACAAAAGAGTTATTCCAACTCTCATGATAAATGTGTTTATAAAATAATTTTGTCTTATTTTATTCAATTGTTTTAAACAATAATAGATTCCAAAAATTATAAGAATTCCAGCATAATGAACTGCCCATCCATCTCCCATAATTGGTTTGAATATTCTTTCGGCGAATGGCTCTGGTACATTGTTACTATTTCCCATTAGTATCAACATGATCAGTAATCCTAAATAACAAATGACTATTTTATGTTGATCAGATAACTTTCTCATATAAATTCTCCCCTCTTTTAATCCCTATCTTCATTATACATGTATTTTGGTATTTTTTTACATTTAATAGGGATATCTTTTGTCTTTTTAAAAAGTAATTACTTTCGCCATGATGATCGATCATATTCTTTCGAGATACTAAAAAAAGTATAGTTTAATGAGATTTTACTCATTAAACTATACTTTTTTATGATTCAAATGTTTTTAACAGCTCATCGAGTTGTTTTTTTAATACTTGGGCTTCACTCATTGAAATCTTCACTTGGCAAGCAATTTGCTTAGGAACCGTCATCATTTTTGACTGAAGGTCACGTCCAAAAGGCGTTAATTGTGCAAACACAATACGGTTATCTTGTTCATCACGATACCTTGTAATTAAATCCATTTTTTCTAACTTTTTTAATAATGGGGTTAACGTTCCTGAATCTAAATGCAAACGTTGTCCCATTTTTTTTACGGTTATTTTATCCTCTTCCCAAAGAACAATCATCGCCATGTATTGCGTATACGTTAAGCCAAACTCATCTAAAATCGGCTTATATAATCTAATGACTTCACGTGATGCTGCATATAAAGAAAAGCACATTTGATCGTCTAATTTAATTAAATCTTGGTTATTCATCCTAAAATCCTCGACTAACTTTTAAATGTAAACTTATCATTCCATTATCCTAATATTCAGTCTGATTGTCAATCTATCACCACTGTTCCACTTCAAATGATTTAAAATCATCGCCATAAAAAATCGTACCTCACGTCACTTAGGCACGATTTATATCTATCAAACAGTTGGTTCTAAAGGCTTTGCTTCTGCTTTTTTCTTTGCATCTAAGTAGCTCACTGCCGATAAGGCAGCGACTCCGCCTTCACCCGCAGCTTTGATGTATTGATACGGTTTCCCCACAAGATCACCAGCCGCAAAGCATCCTTCTATATTCGTTTTCATTAAACGGTCAACCGCTACGTGACCTTCAACAATTGAAAGGCCGGGCACGAGTTGATTGGGTGCGACGCTATCTCTTAAAATGAATAATCCATCCGTGGCAAGTTCTTGATTTTTTAACACCAAAGCCGTGACTTTTGTATCTCCTACGACTTTTTTCGGCTGATCTTTAATGATTTCAATTTTTGGATCAACCTCAACCTCTTCTTTATACATCGGCACATAATAAACTTTTGAGGCGATGCTTGCAATGAAGTTTGCTTCTTCCTCCTCTTGCTTATTGTACGCAACAATCGTCACGACTTTATCTTTATAAAGCGGAGCATCACACGTCGCACAATAACCTACACCGCGTCCTAAAAATTCTTCTTCGCCCTCTAGTAATTTACCGTATTCAATTCCTGTTGCAAGGATTACAGACGTTGCTTCAATTGTTTGATCATTAACAATCAGTGAAAAATAATCACCCATTGAATAAATATTGTTTACCTTTTCTTCCGTGATTTTGATATCCATTGACTCTAAATGTTTCACGTATTGGTCTTTTAAATCTGCGCCTTTGATTCCTGGGAATCCTAAATAATTATTAATTTCATGCGCCTTTACTAACTTTGAGCTTAAATCTTTTGATCCGAAAATAATGAAATCTTTTTTTCTAATTTTTGCGTTCAGAGCAGCAGATAGCCCTGCTGTTCCACTCCCAATAATGGCAATATCATATCGTTTTGTCATCCTATTCAACTCCTTTTTTATCTATCTTTTATCATTATGAGCATCTAGATATAAAATCATTCTGTTTTTATTTTATCGATTTCCTAAACATGATAGTTACTTTAGTAACTTTTCAATATCTTCTTTAATCTTTAAAGGCGATGTTGTAGGTGAATAACGTTTGATCACATGTCCTTCTTTATCGATTAAGAATTTTGTAAAGTTCCATTTGATTTCTTTACTTAATAAACCTTTTGCTTCTTGTTTTAAGAATTTATACAGTGGGTGTGCCTGTTCCCCATTTACATCAATTTTTTCAAACATGGTAAAGCTTACCCCATAATTCATTTGGCAGAACTCATGAATCTCTTCATTGCTTCCTGCATCTTGTTTTGCAAATTGATTACAAGGGAATCCTAGGACTTCTAAGCCATTATTGTAGTAAGTTCGATATAATTCCTCTAATTCTTTAAATTGTGGCGTTAATCCGCATTTACTTGCTGTATTAACAACTAATACCACCTTTTGTTTATATTGATCCATCTTAATCACTTGACCATTCATTTTCTTTGCTTCTAACTCATAAAATTTCATATTTATTCTCCTTTTATTTTTACTAATCTAAAATCAAAGACTGATGTTATTACGAAGAACTAGTTTTAAAATTAAAGACCTTATCCCTACCTGAGTTCGAACAGAAGCGACATATGTAAACTGATTTTCGTTCCTAACAACAAAATCTTTCACTCTAATTAATTGTATGCAATTTAATTTTATAAAACTATATTACATCCTCATTTTAAGTTTGTCAATCCATTTGATTTTGAAGCGGTTATTCTACATTCTGATTATTAATTTCCATTTTATAAATTTAATCGGTTATTCACACTTGACCTTTACCTTAGGTTACCCCCTATAATAAGCCTAGAGTTAGAATTATTTTAATGGGGGGATTTTATAATGAACGATACACAAGTTTATACGGCAGGGATCTTTGCTAAAAAAGCAGGGGTCACATTAAAAACAATTCATCATTATGATAAAGCAGGTTTGTTAAAACCGAGTGGATATAGCGATGCGGGTTATCGGTTATACACAGATTTAGATTTTGGACGACTTCAAAAAATATTAACGTTGAAATTTCTAGGTTTTTCGTTAGAAGACATTAAAGAACTAGTCACCGCTGATTCAAATGATTCAAACCTCAATCAGTCCCTAACAATTCAAAAAAATATCATTGATGAAAAAATTAAGCATTTATCTTTGGTCAGAAAAGCGATTGATCAGACACTTTCAATGAAGGAAACGCATGCCCCACATTATTGGGGCCACTTTATTAACATCATCAACGTCGTGAACTCAGAAAAAATCTGTCTGGACCAATACAAGAACTCAGCGAATTTATCGGCAAGAATTTACTTACACGATGCTTATAGCACCAATACTGACGGCTGGCATAACTGGTTTTTCGATCAATTAGAGCTCACGAATAACCTAAAAATTTTGGAACTTGGCTGTGGGAAGGCAAGTTTATGGCAACGCAATATCGATAAAATCCCCAAAAATTGTGAGATTATTCTATCAGATTTGTCGGAGGGTATGCTTGTGGAGGCTAAATATACGCTTGCTGATTACGCAGATATTTTTGATTTTGAAGTGATGGATATCCAAAATATTAAGCATGCCAACGAAACGTTTGATGTTGTTATTGCTGATCATATGCTTTACCATGTTCCCAATCGTCAAAAAGCTTTTTCTGAAATCCATCGTGTTTTAAAACCGGGTGGTTATTTCTTTGCAACAACCATTAGTTCTGACCACATGATTGAATTAAATGATTTAGTGCGTGATTTTGATCAAACGTTTATGATTGCCGAAAAAGATTATAGCCAAGAATTTGGGCTTCAAAATGGAATGGCCCAACTTGAACCCCATTTTGGCGAGATTAGTATTCATCGTTATCCCGATTCTCTAGAAGTTTTTGAAGTCGACCCCATTATTGACTACGTCTGTTCAGGACCAGGGAATATTAAGGATCATCTTCACGGTGAAAAATTAAATACCTTCAAAACATTCGTTAAAGATCATTTCAATGAAGAAGGCTATTTCCATATCACGAAAGATACAGGATTATTTAAGTGTAAAAAAGAATAAAAAGAAGGCTTGAGACAAGTTTTGAAAATTTGTCTCGAGCCTTTTTTAAATTTAATTAATCCTCTACTCCAAAAATATCATTAATAATATTTTTATACAATATGGCTTTTGCACCAAAAATCGCTTGAATACCACCGGCAATTTCTAAAACATCAACGGCACCAATTTTCTTAATCGCATTTTTATCTACTTTCGTTGAATCTTTCACCGAAACTCTAAGTCTTGTGATACAAGCATCAACTTCTTCAATATTTTCACGGCCACCTAAAGCTTCAATAATTGCCAAAGCTTCCTCTTTTAGTGAAGCTTTTGACGTTACTTTAACTATTTCTCCTTCTACTTCATCTTCTCCTCTTCCTGGCGTTAAAATATTAAATTTTGTAATAAAGAATCTAAATGAGAAATAGTAAAGAGCAGCCCACACAAGACCTTGCGGAATAGCCAATAACCAGTTTGTTTTATCATTACCTTGTAAAACTCCAAATAAGGTGAAGTCGATAACACCACCTGAGAATGTATTTCCAATTGAGATATTAAGAATATCTGCTACAAAGA
>JBOFCV010000142.1:0-5648 GCA_051646305.1 Turicibacter sp. | reverse complement strand
GGTTAACAATACGTTTGGATTAATCGGACTTATCACTAGTTTTGGGGTTGCTTATAGACTAGCTGTATCTTATGGAACAGATGGCCCATCTGCAGGGGTTATTTCTTTAGCAAGTTTTTTACTTGTAACACCAACACTTGTTAGCGAAACTAATGTAGCTGGAATCCCATACAATATGCTAGGGGGAAGAGGTTTATTTACAGCTATTGTGGTTGCTTTAGTAGCTGCTGAAATTTATCGTTGGTTTATTCAAAAAGATATTACAATAAAAATGCCTGGTAATGTTCCAGAAGTAGTAGGAAGATCTTTTGCGGCTTTAATTCCTGGTACAGTTATTATCTTATTATTTGCAGTTGTAATTATCCTTTTAGATTTATTTGGTTTAGGAAGTTTAAATGATGTTCTTTCATTAATTATTGGTAAACCGCTAGGATTAATTGGGGGAACACTGATCGGAACATTTGTAGCAATTTTACTTAACTCTTTATTCTGGTTCTGTGGGGTTAACGGTGGTCAAATTGTAGGATCAGTAATGAATCCAGTTTGGTTACAATTTGCCGATGAAAATAGATTAGCACTTTTAGCAGGAGAGGCACTTCCAAATGTTATTACAGCGCCCTTTATGGATTTGTTTGTGTATATCGGTGGTGGTGGTGCTACAATCGGACTTGCACTATGTTTAATTTTCTTTAGTAAAAGTAAAGAACATCGTATATTAGGAAAAATTTCAGGTATTCCAGCTCTATTTAATATTAATACCGCAATTTTATTTAGTTTTCCAACGGTATTAAATCCGATTATGTTAATTCCATTTATTTTAACTCCGTTAATTAATGCAGTGATTACTTACTTTGCTATGGTTTTTGAGTTTGTTCCTTTAACAACAGGGGTTGCACTGCCGTGGACGACGCCACCTATTATCGGTGGATTCCTTGCAACGGGGGGAAGTTGGCAAGGAGCTGTGTTGCAAATTATATTAGTTGTTATTTCTTTCGTTATCTATTTCCCATTCTTTAAGGCATCTGATAACCGAAATATAAAACTTGAACAAGAAAAAAAATAAATATAGGTTTGCTATGAATGTTGGAGGGAAGTAAAATGGCTATTAATGTTTTATTAATGAATCAAAGCGAAATTTCACAGTTTTGCATATCCGAATTAAAGTACTATTTATCATCAATTTTTAAAGTAGAAGTAACCGAGTGTTTTGATTTAGAAGCTTCAAATATTGTGTTAGGGATTAAAGACAATGAGGCTTTGACGGATACAATCGACATTCATTTCTTAGAAGGTAAGGGAGAGATTTATGCCAATACTGAGGTCGGTTTATTAATCGCTGTTTACCGATATCTAGAACAGTTAGGAATGAGATATCTTCGTCCAGGTCGTGAAAATGAGGTTATTCCACAATTAACTTTTGATGAGTTTAAAAAAAATATTCATATAAGTGAAAGTGCAAGTTTTAGACACCGTGGAGTTTGCATTGAAGGCGCTGATTCTTATGAAAATCTAAGAGATTTCATTGATTGGTTGCCAAAAGTTGGTTTTAACACTTTCTTTATTCAATTTGAAAATCCATACTCATTCTTTAAAAGATGGTATGAGCATGAGTTTAATCCGTACATTGAAGCAGAAGAATTTTCAATTGAAATAGCGCAAGAAATGAGTGATTTAATTGATAAGGAAATGCTACAACGTGGGTTGGTACATCATCGGGTAGGACATGGTTGGACAGGAGAAGTACTCGGTTATTCTTCTAAATATGGTTGGGAGTCAGGATTGAAATTACCTGAAGAAAAAAAACCTTTTGTAGCTGAATTAAATGGTGAAAGAGAGTTGTTTGCAACTGCACCTATTTTAACGAGTTTAGATTTTGCTAATGATGAAGTAACTCATAAAATGGTAGAATTAATAGTAGATTATGCCAAAGAAAGAAAAGAAGTTGATTATCTCCATGTGTGGTTATCGGATGCAAGAAATAATATTTGTGAATGTGATCAATGTCAAAAAGATATCCCTTCAGATCAATATGTACGAATGTTAAATCAACTTGATGCAAGATTAACAGAGGAAGGGTTAAACACTCGCATTTGTTTCTTGCTCTATCACGAATTACTTTTCGCACCAAAGAAAGAAAAAATTAATAATCAAGATCGATTTACGATGATGTTTGCACCAATCACTAGAACATTTGAAAAAAGTTATGCTGATGTTGATTATGACGGTGGAATTCCAGAAGCAAAAGCTTACGTGAGAAATAAAATAGTTCTGCCAAACTCTTTAGAAGAAAATCTAGCTTATTTATTTGAATGGAAAAAATCATTTAATGGAGATAGTTTTGTTTATGATTATCCACTTGGACGCGCACATTATGGGGATTTAGGCTATATGAAAATTAGTAAAGTCATCTACCGAGACATTCAATTTTTAAACAAGCTTGAATTAAATGGGTATATTAGTTGCCAAGAGCTACGTGCTGGATTCCCACATAATTTTCCAAACTATGTGATGGGAAAAATGCTTTGGAATAAAACGTTAGCATATGAAGATCTTGTAGAAGAATATTTTTCAGCCATGTATGGTGATAATCACATGAAAGTTGTTAAGTATTTAGAAACATTATCAGAGTACTCAAGTTGCGATTATTTTAATGCGATTGGAGATAGAATAAGCCCGGAATTAGGTTCACGTTATAATGTTTGCGTCAATGTTGCAAAAGAATTTATGAATGAAATCGAAATTAATTATTCGGCATGTCAAGAGATTCAAAAGGAACAATGGAGAGTATTAAGTTATCATAGAGAGTATGTGATTAAAATATCTAAAGCGCTGACGTTAATTGCTGAAGGTGAAAACAAAAAGGGACAGATCGAGTGGAGAGATACACTAGACTTAATTAGAAGAAGCGAAGCATCCTTCCAACCCTACCTAGATGTTTATCGAGTGATTGAAGTAGCTAAAAATTATGCAGGTTTTACGCTATAAAATATTGAGGAAAAAAAACACTAACATGTTGTTAGTGTTTTTTCCCTAAACTATGGGAGATAAGAGAGATGAAAAAAAATAAGAAAATAAATACGATTATCCCTGTTTTTCTTTTTCCTTTAATTTTAGTTTTAATCGTATTTCAAATCTACCCAATTATTTTAAATGTTATCTATTCCTTATTAGATTGGAATGGAATTACAACAACTGCGTATTTTGTTGGATTAGATAATTATAAAGAGATCCTAACCGATTCATTTTTTTGGAATGCAATAAAAAATAGTTTAAAGTTTGCGATTGTTGCGACTTTTCTTCAAGTGACTATATCATTTTGTATTGCTTATTTTGTTGAATTTGGTGGATTTAAAAATAAGAAATTATTAAATATAATATTCATTCTCCCAATCGTAGCAACGACTGCAATTATTGGTATGATTATGAAAATTATATTTAGTTATGATGGTACAATTAATCAACTTTTATCTGCTATCGGAATCGATGCTTTGAATTGGCTTGGGGACTCAGGATTAGCATTTTGGACCATTGTTTTAGTATCTATCTGGAAAGAAACAGGAACCCTGTTTATTTATTGGATTGCTAGTTTTAAGTTGGTCACACCTTCAGTTATAGAAGCAGCCCGTATGGATGGTGTTAGTGGAATGGGGATGTTACGTTATATTATATATCCAATGATTCAACCAGTGGTAGTGTTAGTCTCAACGATTACATTTATTAATGCGTTAAAGTCATTTGATTTAATTCAAATATTAACAGCAGGTGGACCATTCTTTTCAACAGATATGATGTCAACTTTTATCTATCGAACTGCTTTTTCAAATAGTTTTGGGACACCCCGATTAGGGTATGCGAGTTCGATTTCTATTTTCTGCGTTTTACTTATCGGAGGAATCGTGTTTATAAGTCGAAAGTTAAGTTTAGTTGTTAAGAAAAGGGTGGGGTAAATAATGAACGTAATGAAAAAAACATTGATTGGGTTATTATCTGTAGTATGGTTGTTTCCGTTTTTCTTAATGATACTGATTGCATTTCAAATAAAACCGACATTTACGACTAAGGATTTACTCAATCCTCAACATTTTACATTCGATAACTTTACTCGCGCTTGGAATGAAGCTGATTTTTCTACGTATTTTCTAAATACGGTTATGATTACGGTAGTTTCTGTTATTTTAATTTTACTCATAACATCTTTAGCTGGATATATTTTTGCTAAATTTGAATTTCGTGGAAAAAAGGCGTTTATGTTTATCTTATTTGCAGCGATGGGAATACCAGCTATTTTCTTTACAATCCCTGTCTATCAAGTGTTAAGACTCATGAATTTAGAAACATCTATTATCGGAATAATTTTGGCAGAAGTAGGAAGCGGTCATGTCATATTTTTAATTCTATTTTCAAATTTCTTTCGATCAATCCCTTCTGAGTTAGAAGAAGCGGCTGCAATGGATGGCGCTAATGCCTATCAAGTTTTTTATAAAATAATGTTTCCGTTAGCTAAACCGATCATTGGAACTGTCGTTATAACTCAAGCCGTATGGACATGGAATTCATTTTTATTCCCCTTAATTCTATCCCTAAATAATCCAAATATTAGAACGTTATCAGTGGGGCTTTATAGTTTTCAAGGTGAAAATGTTATTGATTGGACTGGGATAGCTGCAGGTGCATGTATGTCAATTATTCCAATTATCATTTTATTTTTAATCTTCCAAAATTTCTTTATTAATGGAATTGCGGGCGCAATTAAGGAGTAGGATAGAGCTATGAAGAAATTCTTATTATCATTTACGATGAGTACGATCTTTTTAATTTCGGGGTGCGGCGTTAAGATTATTTATAAAAATTCAGATTTTGAACTTGGAAATCAGTCGGTACATACTAAAATAGTTACCGCTAGTGATGAATTAGTGACGTTAAATATTGTTGATTGGAGTGATAGTACAAAAGAGCAAAGAAAAGAGCTTAATCAACTATTTATGAAGGATTATCCTAATGTTACGATAAACTATACAACGCTAACTCAGGCACAGTTTAATGAAAGTGTCATTTCAGGAATCCGTTCTGGTAATGCACCTGATTTGTTTCCATTACCTCAGACCATTAAATTAGAAATGGCGTTAAATAACGATTGGTTTATTCCGCTAAATACATATTTAGATGATAGCTTTTTTGACTCATTTAATGATAGCGCTTTTAATGAAAATTTAACTTCGCGTGATGGAAACATATATTTATTACCAGAGGCGCAAGAAATTCCTAGTACCCTTATATTTTACAATGAAACTCTTCTTGAAGAAGTGGGGGTATCTTTAGATGAACTTCCTGTCACATGGGATGAATTTATTAGTTTGACAAAGATGATAAGTGAAAAGGGAAGTGGTGAATATTTTGGTTTGGTAACAAGTGGGGGGCAAAAAAACAGAATTGAATTAGAATTGAGAAGTTTATCCCAATTAGCGGGGGCAAAGATTGGGTATAGCGATCAAGTTCTTTTACATAATGGAGAGAATCAATTGGGCTCTAACGGTGTTCTTGATGCGTTTAATTTTTATGGAGAACTATATAAGGCGGGTAGTTTTCACCCAGACTCAGCATTTATCTCAGCACCAGAGGCAAGAAAACTTTTTGCAGAAAATAAGGCA
>JBOFCV010000245.1:0-1860 GCA_051646305.1 Turicibacter sp. | reverse complement strand
AACAAAAAACATTACAAGATTATCTCAAACTAATAATTTTACAGTTATTTGGGATTGCTGCTTCTCTGGTTTCTTTCAAGGGTTGGTTAGAGTTACCTATCATTCTTTGGGGAAAAATCCAAGCGATCGCCATAATTGCCGTTTCCAATCATACACATAAATAAGGTCGTAAGGCTTACGCCCTAGAAAAGCTAATGAAGTTAATGATATTTTTAATTGTTAAATTGACTCGTGTAGTTGAAGGATTAACCAGTCGTTGGCGGAATCTTTATTATCGTTGTTTGGGGATGAAATTAGACGGCTATGTCTGGCTACGTCAGGTAGAGATTCCCCGTAACCATCAAGCAATTGCGATCGCTTCTAAATCTGCCTTAGACAGAGGTGTGGTTTTGCTTTGTAGTGGTAAATTTTCCTTTCAACCTCAAATCTCCATTGGTAAAGCTACCTATATTAATCGTCACACTTTTATCGATTCTGTATTATCTATCACGATTGGAGAATATTGCGCCATTGGCCCTAATTGTTACATTACCGATCACGATCATGGTCTGGATTTAGCACAACCACCTTTAGAACAACCAATGATTGCTCAAGCCACAAAAATTGGCGATCGCGTTTGGCTGGGTGCAAAAGTTACAGTACTTAAAGGTGTCACCATTGGTGATGATGCGGTAATTGGTGCAGGAAGTGTAGTTACTAATAATATTCCTCAAGGTGCGATCGCAGTTGGTGTACCTGCCAAAGTTATCAAAACTCGCCATGCGGTAATTGGTCATTAGTTGTTAGTTGTTAGTTATCACTCATTACTCATTACTCATTACTTATCCACCATGTATTCCTATCAAGATTTATCAAAATTAGTGTCCATTGGTATTGCTACAAAAAATCGTTGGCAGGATTTGGAAATTACTTTAAGCAAAATAGCACAGACAGATTTAAAAGCACTTCCAATAATTATTTATGATGATTTTTCCGACCATGCTTGTCCTTTCAATTATGAGAAATTTGGCTTAAAAATTATAATAAAAAGATTTGCTCAATCTTTAGGTTATATTGTTCGTCGCAATCAGTTAGCCCAAGAAATAAAAACTAAATATTATTTTAGTCTTGATGATGATTCTTATCCAGTTTCAGGCTCTTTAAGTGCTGCTGTTGAATTGGCAGAAACTCATACTGATTTATTATGTCTAAGTTTTCCTATTTATAATCCCGTACAAAATAAATATGAAAATCACTCTGTTCAGAAACAAATTTATCAGGTTAGATCTTTTATTGGTTGTGGTCATTTATTACATTGTGAGAGATTTCTAAACTTAGGTGGATATCGCTCCGAATTAATTCATCAAGGGGAAGAAATGGAGTTAGCAGCTAGAGCTTTTCAACAAGGCTTATACTGTTATCATTTTCCAGATTTTTTAATTCATCATACTGCTTCTAATCAGAATCGTAATTGGTGGTGTATGGACTTTTATGGTTCTCGTAATAATGTTTTATGGAATGATTGGTTTGTTCCTAAAAATCTCAAAATCATCAAACAAATAAGAACTTTAATATCGCGATCGCTCCTCTCTTTAAAAGTAAAAAGATTTGGTTTAATTCAAGGAGAAATAGCTGGCTTTGTAAGTATTGTTAAATATAAAAATAATCGGCAATCTATGTCTTTAAATAATTTTAATCAATGGCAAAAGTTACCTTGGAATTAAGTTATTAGTCATTAGTTATTAGTTGTTAAGTTATGAATAATTGGATTTGTTGTCAATTGGGAGCGAGAGAACATTATGCTATTCCTAGAGCCTTACATAGTCAAGGTCAACTAAAATATTTAATTACTGACGCTTGGATAGATTCTTTTTCGCCTTT
>JBOFCV010000521.1:0-19211 GCA_051646305.1 Turicibacter sp. | reverse complement strand
GAATCTCCATTGCAAAATATCATGCGGGTCTAAGTGATGAAGAACGCCGCCATAATCAAGATGAATTTGTTTACGATAATATCAAAGTCATGGTTGCGACAAATGCATTTGGGATGGGAATTGACAAACCAAATGTTCGCTTCGTCATCCACTTTAATATGCCACAAAATATCGAAGGATACTATCAAGAAATTGGACGTGCCGGACGTGATGGAGAAGAAAGTCAGTGTATTTTATTATTCTCACCAGGCGATACCCAAACCCAGAAATACATGATTGAAAATGGCTTTGGTGACATTGAACGAAAAGGATATCAACTAAAAAAATTACAAGTCATGACTGACTTTGTTTACTACAATGGTTGTCTGCGTCGCTATATTTTAAATTACTTCGGTGAAGCGTTACTAGAAGATTGTCATAAATGTAGCCACTGTGATTTGGATGGTGAGCTTGTGAATAAAACCGTCGATGCTCAAAAGGTGTTATCTTGTGTGTATAAAATGCAACGTGGCTATGGGGTTGGGATGCTTGTTGATGTCCTTCGTGGGTCGTCAAATCAAAAAATCAGAGATTTCAAGCTTAATGAGTTATCGACGTATGGCATAATGAAAGATTATTCCAAAGATGGATTAAAAGAATTTATCAATATGTTAATTGCGATGAAGGCTTTGGATTATGAAGGCGAATTTCCAATCGTTAAAATTAATCAAAAATCGGTTGGCATCTTACGTGGCCAAGAAGAAATTTGGTTGAAAGTCGTTAAAGTTGCAGAAATCAAAGATGAGAATAATGAGCTATTTGAATTGCTGCGTGAGTGCCGTCAACAACTGGCTAAAACTGAGAAAATTCCACCTTATATGGTATTCGGAGACAATACGCTTAAAGAATTAAGTGTTCGCATGCCATTAACGGTGGACCAATTATTAGATATCAGTGGAATTGCAAAATTAAAGGCCGAAAAATTTGGTGATGCGATGCTAGATGTTATCTCAACGTACGTTTCGGCTAATGAATTAGAGGTGGAATGGCGCTTCAAGTCAGCTGTTTCTAAGTCAAAGTCAACGTCGACTTCAAGCAAAAGTAGTGGAAAAGAAAAGTCATATCAGGTAACGATTGATCTGTTAAAGGAAAATCCTGATGTGGTCGAGATTGCGAATAGCCGTGAGATAAGTTTAGGAACGGTCTTTACGCATATTACACAGTTTTTAGGAGAACAGTCTGAGCTTGAATTTGAACTTGATTTTAGTAAGTTGGTTGATGAAGAAACGGAAAGCTTAATTCAGGCCGTCATGGATGAAGTCGGATGTGAAAAGTTAAAACCGATAAAAGAGAAATTACCTGAAACGGTCACCTATGACCAAATCCGTGGGGTTCTGTTGAAGAAGGCATTAATAAAATAGTAAGAAGGTGATGGATATAACGCGAAGTTATGTCCATCACCTTTTTTACGGCATGAAATATGGAAGGATTAGGCAGGGAAGGGTACAGATACAGAGGTTAATTCATAAGATGAGTATGAAAGATAGTTAAACGCAGTGTGAGCTCTGAAGTTAGAAGGCACCTGCCTTTTTAAAACTTAAAGTAGGTGATAATTTGATAACTGAATTGAAATTGTATATCGAAGTTGTTGAACATATAAAAATGAATAGTGTAAAGAAAATGTTGCAGGTGGGACTTCCTGATTCAGTACTAGGCTCCCTAATGAAAGAAATATTTATAACACTTTATCCTAATTTTAAATTAGATCTCTTATTACTAGATTCTGATGATGTAAACGAAATTCCAAGTGGGATATACACCCATGTGTATCGGGAAAAAGATGAAATTAGATCTGATTATGACGTCACTTTAGTACTAGATGCATTAGATAGAAGGGAAAAACTAGCAGGATATGAGTTGATTGATCAATTACTAAAGGCAACATCCGGATATGTTTTAGCCTTAACTAAGGATGATATGTTTAGCCAAGATGAGCAATGGTCAATCGTTGATTTCAGTCATTATGATATTTCTTATTATGGGATTCAAATAGATAGTTTGAAAAAGAGTTTATTTAAGATATATAAAACTGAGTTTGAAACTCCTCTAAAAACGGATAATTTAACAAATACAGTACCATATAGAGTGCTCAAGATAACCTGTATTATGCCTCATAAAAATTTAACGGGTGGCTTGAAGATGCTCTATGAACAAATGAAGCACCTTCAAAAGAGAGGGCATCAGATTAGAGTTGTTTTACGTGGAGAATTTGAAAAAGTTGTACCAGAATGGGTTGATAATTTTATTCCTGATGAAGAAAAAGTTATTGGAACTGGAACAAAATATTTAGATGTAATAAAGGATTCGGATATTGTTTTCTCAGGTTTTATTAACCAGTTGGAAGAGTTGGAAAATAATAAAATCCCAGTTTTATACTGGGAACAAGGGCATGAAACGTTATATGGAGATGTTAACAATAGAAATAATGAAAAATATAATCGTGAACTATTAGCCAAGTTATATGGTGCAAATGTATATTTAGCTTCAGATTCTGAGTATGTACAAAAAATAATAAGAGCTAAGTTTAATAAAGATTCATATGTTTTACCTAATTTCATTGACACGACTTCATACTATCCAATAGAAAATACTGAACCTAAGGAGACACTTACGATCCTATTGGTAGGAAATCCTATTTTGAAATTCAAAGGGTTTGAAAAAGCTTTAAGCGTGCTAGTTAAACTTTGGAATGAAGGAAAGAGATTTAAGGTGGTATGGGCATGTCAGATAAAACCGTCCATTAGCCCACTTCCCTTTGATATAAAATTTTATGAGAATATTTCTCAAACAGAGTTAACCCAAGTATATAGAGAAGCAGATATTCTTTTATCTTGTTCAATGTACGAAGGATGTCCAATGCCCCCACTTGAGGCAATGGCGTCGGGTGTTGCCGTAGTTACAACAAATTGTGGAGGAATAAATCAATATGCAAAGCATGAGCGTAATGCATTAATATCGAATAAAGGAAACGCCGAAGAATTGGCCAGTTATGTGAGTTTATTGTTGGAAAATTATAATTTAAGACATGAGTTAATTGAAAATGGTTTGATAACAGCACAAGAGTTAAATTATGAAAATGGCGCAGTTATTCTTGAAGAAATGTTATTGAGGGTAACTGCGGATTATAAAAACAGAATATCGTTACGTTTTCCAAATGAAAAAATAAAAATACTGTTTATGATTGGGACATTAGATGGAGGGGGGGCTGAAAAAGTACTAACTACAATCGTCCAAAATCTTAACCCAAACGTATTCGATATAACTGTTCAAACCATGTACGATACGGGGATATATATCGACAAGGTAAAGGAACATGCTAAATATATAACAATTTATAAAACAATTGCATACAGCCAAGAATAAGCAGATCAAATAAACAAAAGACATGAATACTTAAATAGCTTAGATAATGAATCATTCAGTAAAGAGGTTATTGATGATGTCTATGATATTGAAGTGGCATTTTTAGAAGACCTTTCAACTCGAGTAATTGCTTACTCACCTAATAAGAACTCTAAAAAAATTGCTTGGGTGCATTTAGATTTAATGGCTGATAATAGTGTTGCTAATATGTTTAGAAGTGAAGATGAACAAAATAATTGTTATTATAAATTTGATGAAATAATTTGCGTGTCAGAATCAGCAAAAAAAGGGTTTATTGATAAATTTGGCATAGAAGAAAATGTAAAGGTTATTTACAATCCTTTAGATGAAAAAGTGATAATAAAAAAATCACTTGAAAAAATATTTGATCAAGATTTAAATGAAAAGTTTAGAATAGTTACAATAGGAAGGTTACTCCCACAAAAAGGATATGATCAATTATTAATTATTCATAAACAATTGATTTCAGAAGGATATGACTATGAACTTTTGATTCTTGGAGATGGACCATTAAAAGACCAATATAATAGTTTTATTGTAGAAAATAATTTAACTGACTCTGTTCATTTTATGGGATTTAAAGAAAATCCATATAAGTATCTTAAAAGTGGAGATTTATTTGTTTGCTCATCTAGAAATGAAGGGTTTAGTCTTGTTGTGGCAGAAGCATTAATTTTAGGGGTACCTATAATAAGTACTAATTGTACTGGCCCAAATGAATTGCTTTATTTTGGGAAATACGGGATGTTAGTTGAAAATAACACACAATCATTATATGAAGGAATGAAGGAGTTACTTAGTAATACAATTACTTATACCCATTATAAAAAACAGGCCCAAGAACGCGGGACTTTCTTTAACCTTAAGAAATCAATGGAACAAATAGAATCACTCTTTACAAATTTAATATTCAAATGCAATGTCGTAGAAAATAACAGCTTAGCAGCCCGTTTAGATGGTAAAATTAAAGTCACTGTATTTACGCCCACTTTTAATAGAGCATACCGGCTGGATAAATTATATAACTCATTAAGAGAGCAAACCTGTTTTGATTTTGAGTGGCTTGTAATAGATGATGGTTCAACCGATGACACATCTCAGTTATTTGATGAATGGATAAATGATGAAAATAAATTCGGAATTACGTATTTAAAGGTTAAAAATGGCGGTAAACATAGAGCGATAAATAAAGGAACAGAATTAGCCAAAGGAAAGTTATTCTTTATAGTTGATTCTGATGATTATTTAGTTGGAAATGCAATAGAGAGAGTTATTTATTGGGAATCAACGATTGAAAATAAAAATAATTTTGCAGGGGTATCAGGTAATAGGGGATATTCAAACAATGAAATTATAGGCCAAACCTTTGTGGGTGAATACATAGATGGAACGTCACTGGAACGTGAACAATTAAATATTACTGGAGACAAAGCCGAAGTATTTTACACACATGTCTTGCAAAATTATAAATTTCCTGAAATAGAAGGTGAAAATTTTATAACTGAAAATGTAGTGTGGAATCATATTGCGTATGATGGGTATAAGATTCGTTGGTTTAATGAAATTACATATATAACTGAATATTTAGATGATGGATTAACAAAAAATGCATACAGTATAGCTTTGAAAAACCCAAAAGGGTATCAACTTTCAAACAGAATGAATAAAAAATTTTATGAATCAATATCCAATTCAGGAAGAGGTGAGGAGTGTGGCAATTTATTTTATTGATGAGCCCTATTATTTGACACATACAGCAGGAAGCAAACCTCGTAATGATATTAATGTATTGAATAAAAAATTAAATTTCACATCGGTTTTACCTCTTTTGGTTGAAAAAAAATCATTTTTTTATAAAGGTGACATTATTATTTTTCAATATACATTAAACCAACAATGGCATTTTGAATTATTTGATTTTGCTATTGCTAATGGGATTCATACCGTGCTTATTATTCATGATATTATATCTATTAGAGAAAATGATATAGTAAAGCAAAAAGAGGAATTTGAATTGTTCAATAAATGTTCTGTTCTAATTGTTCATAATATAAAAATGAAAAATTATTTAGAAGTACGTGGAGTTACTACAAAAATGATATGTTTAACTTTGTTTGATTATTTACTACCTTCAAAAAAATTTAAAGACATTTCATCAAAAAAATTATCTAATAATATTATTTTTGCCGGTAATTTAAATCCAAAGATGAGAGGGTTCTTATATAATGAAAAAAACGATCATGATTTTCACTTAAACCTTTATGGCCCCGAAGTGGAAGAATATCAATTAATTTCTAAAAGTAAATACTACGGTAGTTATGAACCAGATGAAATCCCTAATCAGTTAAATGGAGCATTTGGACTAGTTTGGAATGGAATGGATAGTCACACTTGTACAGGAAATATTGGTCACTACACTTCACTTATAACCTCTCATAAATATTCATTATATTTTGTCTCCAAGTTACCAGTTGTTTGTTGGGAAAATGATGCGATGGCTAATTTTGTTTTAGATAATAATCTTGGTTTTGTCGTGAAGGATCAAAAAGAAATAGATCATGTTTTAATAAACTTAACAGAACAAGAATATAATCAAATGGTCGAAAACATAGAAGGGATTTCTTATAACCTTTCTAAGGGATATTATTATTCCAAAGTAATCTATGAAGCGATAATTGAAATTGAATAGATTGTAATGTCCATATGAAAATAAAGATTAATAGTCAAAACAAAAACACAGCATGCTGTGTTTTTATTTTGATTTAATTTAAAAAATTATTGAATATTCAAAATCATTTAAACTGTTACATTAATCGATTGAATTTATCTGCTAAATTCTTAGCATCTACCATACTATCTTCAATCGAACAGTATTTCCATCCTCCATAGCGACCCAAAGAATAAATATTTTTTAAATTAAGTGCTTCAGTATAATAGTTGTATAAGTCTAAGGAGTCTTTAGATATATGAACATAGGCTGGATTCATAACAATACTTTCATAAGATATAACTTGATGAGATTCGATTATCCCAACCTTCATTAAGTTACTCAATGTTAGTTTATATTGTTCATCGATATTAATTTCTGAGTCAGAACTAAAACCAATTTCAACATATATACTTAGTTTATCTTTTTTTAAGATATTATTATAAAACCCAACACGATAAAAATTAATATCTTTCTGTGGATAGTAGATCCAGTGTGTTTCAGAGTCAATTGCTTTTTTCTCAAATCCAATATTGAAAACTAAAACTTGATTACACGTTAATTTAGAGCTTTGTTTTATTTGTAAAATATCTAGTAGTTGATTAAAAGGCATAGTGTTAATTAGGTATTCATATTTAATGATTCGTTTAGTTGTAGTAACACATTTATCAATGTAATTAATATTAATAATTTCTTCATTAAGTAGGACACTTGATGAATCAAGTGGTTCTGATAGAGCCTCTATAAAACGCTGGGCTCCACGCTTTGGATATGAAAAATTGTTATTATAGGATGTATTAATTTGAATGCTAAAATTTCTAATAATTTCGTCTAAGTTTGCAAAGGGAAAGAATCGACCCATTGCGTCTACATCCAAAATTTCCAAGTCTGTGGCATACAGTTTTTCATTATAAGGAATTAAAAACTTATTTGCAATCGATTCACCAAATTTACTGTAGAGCATTTCTTTAAAATTATGTGGTGAATCAGATTGGTTTTTGTTGACTAAATCAACTAGACATTCAATAAATTCATCTTTAGATAATTGGTGAATATTTTTTTGAAATGGAAAATCAATGAGTTTATCTTTGTAATAGATGCATGTCTTTTTTTCATTAAAAACTAATTCACTCTCAGAGATCCTATTTAAGAAAAAAGTTTTTATTTCATCATTGTTAAAATGAAAAAAATGGCCTGCATAATCCCAAATAAAATCATTAACATATGTTGTTTTACAGTAACCACCAAGGGTACTTTCTTTTTCTATAATCAAATAACTTGCGTCGTTTATAAAATTTGCAAAGGATAATCCAGTTACCCCCCCACCTATTATTAGATATTTAATAGTGTGCATCTCATTCCTCCTTATTTATAAAGTAATTATGATATATATATTAATATATGCTTTTAAAAGAGGGTGTGTATATAAATTACTATATTTTTAGTTACGGGGCTTAGTAAGTATAACAACATTGTTAACCATTTTCTAAAAAATGGTTGACAATCCTTTGAATATCAAATAAAATAACTTTAATAATCAAATATTAAGTTATTCAAAGTAATTTAGAAATATTTAAAGGAGGAGCTATGAAGTGAGTGGGAAAGAGTATGTGCTAAAAATGTTAGAAGAGCATCGGGGGTTTAATGTGTCTGGGAAGCAATTGGGTGACGCATTAAATTTATCGCGAACGGCGATTTGGAAATATATTGACCAGTTACGTCGTGATGGGTACCAAATAGAAGCTATCAGAAATAAAGGATATTGTTTGTCAGTTCAAAATGATGTCCTTTCAAAAGAGGCGATTGGATTATATTTAGAAAATAGAGACCTAGTTCACCAGATACAAGTTCATAAAACCATTGATTCTACCAACTTAGAGGCTAAAAAGTTAGCCATTGAGGGTGCAATTCATGGAACGGTTGTGATAGCTGAACACCAAAGAGCGGGTAAAGGTCGTATGGGACGAACGTTTTATTCCCCGGCGAATTCAGGGATATATATGAGTCTCATTTTGCGCCCGCAAGAATCCATCCAAGATGCGTTACTCATCACAGTTGCGGCATGTGTAGCGGTTTGTGAGGCCATTGAAGAGTGTACGGGGATTTGGGCTCAAATCAAATGGGTTAATGATATTTACATCAACGGGAAAAAATTAGCCGGAATTTTAACCGAGGCGGCAACTAACTTTGAGAATGGAGAAGTTGAGTATATCGTGCTTGGTATTGGAATTAATGTTGGGACAATGCGTGAGGATTTCCCAGAAGAGCTTCAACAAATAGCGGGATCACTTCAAGAGCATACCGCAAATGATATTAATCGCAATGAATTAATTGGGACGATTATCAATCGTGTCCTCACGGTGAGTGAAAATCTGAGTGACAAAACGTATTTTCCTTCCTATGTAAAGCGTTCATGTGTGATTGGGGAAGTGATTCAAGTGATTACCACCAAGTCCACGACTGACGTTTTGGCCATTGGAATCGATGAAGGTGGTGGATTAAGGGTTCAAAATAACGAGGGTGACGTTTATACGTTAAACTCAGGCGAAATCAGTATTAGGAGGAAATAATATGAAAAGCAATTCATTAACAACAAAATCTTTAGCCTTATGCGCCTTATTTTCTGCACTTATAGCAGTTGGTGCATTTATTCAAATCCCCATTCCAATTTTACCCTTTACCCTGCAAGTCTTATTCACTACTTTGGCGGGACTCTTACTTGGACCACGTTTGGGAGCGATGGCAGTTGCAACCTATATCATCATTGGACTTATTGGAATTCCGGTATTTACTAAAGGTGGCGGACTATCATACATCTTCCAACCGACGTTTGGGTACATCATTGGTTTTTTCTTTGGCTCGATGTTAACTGGGTATTTAGCACATAAAAAACAAAACCCGTCATTTAAAAGTTTGTTAACGGCATGCTTTGCAGGGCTTTGTGTTGTTTATGCATGTGGAACAGTGTATTACTATTTCATGGCGAATTACTATATAAACGAACCCATTGGCGTGTGGAGTGTCTTCATTTATTGCTTCGTACTTTGCGTACCAGGTGATATCTTGTTATGTTTTATCGCGTCACATTTAGCGAAGCGGTTACTACCCGTGCTAAAGATCAGAGGGCTATTACGATGAATTTAACCGAACTGAAAATAGCGATTATAAATGGTTATAAGATTACGAAACAAGAAGCACTTGCACTACAAAATGAACCATTAATAGATTTATGGGCGGTGGCGAATGAAATAAGACATCATTTCTGTGGTAATGCCTTTGATATGTGTACGATTATAAATGGAAAAAGTGGCAAGTGTTCCGAAAATTGCAAATTTTGTGCGCAGTCTTCTTTTTATCAGACACAAATTGAACAGTATCCTTTACTGAATCAAGCTAATATTGTAGAAGACGCGATTCATCAAGACAAACAAGGCGTACTAAGATACTCGGTCGTTACCTCGGGTCGTGGATTATCCGATCTTGAAGTGAATCAAATGTGTGAGACGTATAAAGAAATTCAAAGAAATTCTGAGATTTCATTGTGTGCTTCACATGGGTTACTAAGTATTGAGCAGTTTAAAAAATTAAAGGCTGCAGGTGTTGCGCGATATCATAATAATTTGGAGACTTGTGCTAAATATTTTGAGCAAGTCTGTACGACCCACACGTACCAGGATAAGATTTTAGCCATTGAGCAGGCACAAGCAGCTGGACTTGAGGTTTGTAGCGGTGGCATTATGGGGATGGGAGAATCGATGGAAGATCGAATTGATTTATTTTTTGATATCAAACGTTTAGGGATCAAGAGTATTCCTATTAATGTGTTAAATCCGATTCCAGGGACACCTTTTGAGACACTTTCAAAGTTAAGTAATGAAGAGGTGTGCACCCTTGTTGCCATCTGCCGCTTGATTAATCCATCTGCTGCTATTCGTCTAGCGGGTGGTCGGTGTCTCTTACCAGATAAAGGGGAACGGCTGTTTTTTTCGGGTGCTAATGCTGCGATTACGGGGGATATGTTGACGACGGCTGGGATTAGTGTAGAACAAGATATGGCGCTAGTGAGGCGCTTAGGTTATGAGGTGAAGATGTTATGAGTCGTGGTTTGTTTATTAGTGGAACAGGAACTGATGTGGGGAAGACGTATATCAGTGGGTTGTTAGTGAAACGGTTACGAGATGCAGGGATTGATGCAGGGTATTATAAACCAGCATTAAGTGGGGCGGAATTTGTTGAGGGAAACTTTGTACCCGGTGATGCGTGTTCGGTATGCGATGTGAGTGGATTAGAAAATGATCCCTCTGATTTGGTTACGTATGTGTATGAAACAAACGCCTCACCTCATTTGGCAGCAAGGCTTGAGAATAATTTAATAGAATTAGCCCCTATTGCACAACATTTCAAACGATTAAGTCAAGCGTTTAGTTATTTAATTGTGGAAGGAGCGGGCGGAATTGCTTGCCCGTTTAGATTAGATGAGTTTGTGTTGATGCAAGCGGATGTGATTAAATTACTTGATCTTGAGGTTGTATTAGTTGCACCTGCTGGTCTTGGATCTATTCATTCGGTTATTAGTAGTGTTGAATACGCTAAGAGTGTGCAGATAAAAGTCGTGGGCATTATTTTAAACGACTATGACTCGAGTAACTTTATTCATCAGGATAATTTGAAAACAATCCAACACTTAACTGGGATTTTTGTTGTAGCAACGGTAAGTCACGATGATAAATCAATTGATATGGAACCGGATTTTATGAAGTCTTTGTGTAGTGAGGTAAAGGGATGAGTTGGGTAGAAAAGGATTTGACATATATTTGGCATCCGTGTTCGCAAATGAAAGATTATGAAGCATTACCTCCAATTATCGTGGACCGTGCTAAAGGTGTTTACTTATTTGATATTGATGGGAAATCATATGTTGATGTGGTGAGTTCTTGGTGGTGTAATCTGTTAGGACACGGGAATGAGCGGATCAATCGGGCGGTTAAAACTCAAATTGATTCGCTCGAGCATGTGATATTTGCTAACTTTTCACATAAACCAGTGATACAATTGTGTGAACAATTATCAGAAGTTGTCCCAACGGGATTAGCTAAGTATTTCTTCACAGATAATGGATCAGCAGCGATTGAAGCAGCCATGAAAATGAGTTTTCAATATCATTACCAGACAGGTAATCCTCAAAAGAAGAAGTTTATGGCCTTAACGGATGCCTATCACGGTGAAACCGTGGGTGCTTTATCAGTCGGAGGCGTTGATTTATACTCTGAAATTTACAAACCGATGTTAATGGATGTCATTCGTGTACAGGGGCCTGACTGTTATCGTTGTCCATATGGGGAATGTAAATCAACATGTGATGCCCCTTGTTTTGAAGCCGCTCAGAAAGCATTTAAGGACCATGGGGATGAGGTGAGTGCTTTTGTTATCGAGCCGCTATTACAAGCAGCGGGTGGAATGAAAATATATTCACCTAAGTATTTAATGAAATTACGCGCTGCCTGTGATCACTACAACGTTCACCTGATTGCAGATGAAATTGCAACAGGATATGGGCGAACAGGAAAGATGTTTGCTTGCGATCATGCCAACATCACCCCAGATATGATGTGTTTGTCTAAAGGATTAACGGGGGGATACTTACCGATGGGACTCACCGTAACCACCCAAAAAATCTATGATGCCTTTTATGGAGACTATCACGAGGGAAAAGCTTTTATGCATAGTCACACCTATAGTGGAAATCCTCTGGCTGCCGCAGCAGCCGTTGAGGTGCTGCGTATTTTAAAAGAAGAAGAAATTTTGGCGAAAGCTTTACCCAAAGCGATTTATTTTAATGAGTTAATCGTACGACAATTAAGCCATCTTCCATTCATTGGAGATATTAGACAGATTGGATTAATAAATGCGATTGAATTGGTTGAAGATAAAGTAACAAAAAAGCCATTTGATTCTAGACTCCGAATCGGATATCAAATTTATAAAAGGGCATTAAAAAAAGGTGTCTTGTTAAGACCTTTGGGGGATGTTATCTATTTTAATCCGCCACTTACCATGACAGAAGATGAAATGGATATTGTTGTTAATGTTTGTATGGATTGTATACTAGAAGTGTTGGGCCATTAAACGAAAAAAGTCACTTATCAGCTCTCTGATAAGTGACTTTTTAACAGGGAATATCTTTTGAATAAGGGAATTTAGAACCTGATTAGGCAAAGGAATCGTAAAATCCAATACAAATTCAGGATGTAATCGTAGATTTATCTCTAATTATTGTATCTAAAGTGATATAATATTTCATAGAATAAAGTTTAATTTAAGAAGAGGTGTCTCATGAAGAAATTTCAAATTTTAAATAACTTGTGTGAAGTTGGGGTAGTAGCGGTTGTTCGAGCAGAAACACAAGAGCAAGGTTTAAAAATCGCTACTGCTTGTTTAGCCGGAGGAATTAATGCCATAGAGGTGACATTTACAGTTCCAAGAGCAGATTTGTTAATTCAATCATTAGTTTCACAGTTTAATCAAGGTGAGTTAATCATTGGTGCAGGGACGGTCTTGGATAGTGAAACGGCACGTATTGCGATTTTAAGCGGAGCACAATATATCGTGAGTCCAGGATTTGATTTGGCAACAGCCAAACTTTGCAATCGATATCAAGTTCCTTATTTAGCGGGATGTATGACACTTACTGAAGTGATGACAGCGATGGAGGCTGGCGTTGATATTGTGAAGGTCTTTCCAGGTAGTGCATTTGGACCTGACTTTATTAAAGCAATAAAAGGACCGCTTCCACAAGTGAATTTAATGCCAACAGGTGGTGTAAGTTTAGCTAACGTGGATCAATGGATTAAAGCTGGATGTGTGGCTGTCGGTGTAGGTGGAGATTTAACAGGACCGGCAAAGACAGAGAACTATGAAGAGATAACAGAACTTGCGAAAAAGTTTGTAAATAAAGTGTTTGAAGCGAGACAGAAATAGGTGAGGATATGAAAAAGATACTAACAATTGGGGAAATTATGCAACGCCTAACACCGCCTAATTTTGAAAAACTTGAACAATGTACTACCCTCCAAGTCACGTATGGGGGAAGTGAGGCAAATATTGCAATTGCACTCGCAAACTTTGGCCATGATGTATCATTTGCAACAAGGTTGCCGCATAATACGCTAGGTCGCACGGTAAAAAATCTACTTCATACCTATCAAATTAATACGGATCACGTTTTATTTGGCGGGGAGAGCCTGGGAATTTATTATGTGGAACAAGGTTACTCAGTTAGGCCATCCAATGTGATTTATAACCGTAAACATTCTTCATTTGCAACCTTGCAGGAAGATGATTTTGAAATTGATGCGCTAATAGATGGACGAGATTATTTACACGTAAGTGGAATTACACTTGCCCTAGGTCAAGAGGTTCGTCAATTTACTACCAAACTTATGAAAAGAGCTTATGAAAAAGGTTTAACTGTAAGTTTAGACTTTAATTATCGTGTTAAATTATGGACGATATCCGAAGCTTCTGCTGCTATTCGTGAGGTTTTACCGTACGTGCATATTTGCTTTGCAAGCTTATATGATATCGAAGTCATTGCAGGCTATGCAGTAGATGATGAATATGATTCAGTAGATGAACGCCGAACTGCCGCATTTACTAAGTTTCTTAATTTCTCAAATTGTGAGTATATCTTTGGAACGGTCAGAACCCAAACCTCAACACATCAAAATAAATTGAAGGCTTATTGTTATACCTCAAAGGGTGATGTGTATCAAAGTGACGAGTATGAATTTGAAATCATTGATCGTGTTGGTGCTGGTGATGCATTTGTCGCAGGTGTTTTAAATAAATTAGATAAATCCCTTTATAATTTTTCGGAGGCAACAAATTATGGGATTGCATGTGGGGTCATGAAGCATACCATCAATGGAGACATCTTATTAACAGGTGATGAGGAAATTTCACAATTCATTGCTTCAAATGGAAGTGGCGGTATTAAAAGATAAATGAAGTACACTTGATTAATTCATACAATAGGACAGTGTATGAAGATTTAGCTGATTAGATATAAAAACCCAGAAGATAAAAAGGCATAAATCCTTTTAATTTTCTGGGTTTTTGTATGTATTTAAGTGTTAGGGCGTATCAACAAAATAACGGATCCAACGGTACATCACTCACTTCGCCATCGTTGTGGGTAGATAACAAGTGTTGAATTAAGGATATTTTTGAGTCATAAGATGCTACTTTGTAGGTTGAATTTCCCGCTTGATGTTTTGAAATTATGAATTGAAATGCGAGCTATTATCCATTTCAAACAGTTAAACATCAAGGCATCAAGGCGTTCTAAGTTTTCAAATGCTAGAAACGCCCCTTCTAGAAATAGATATAAGTAGTAGTGTCCCGATAGTACTTACAGGTTAGTTATCCAACTAAACCTGTAAGTACAGAAAGAATACGATTTACGATAGTGGAGTTAAATGTTTTTAAAGGGCGCAAAACAGGTAACTTCACTTATAAATACGAATAATTTGGATTATTTTGTAATATAAGTGTCAATTATTTTAATAAAGACGCCTTCGTTAGACTTTTCGAGAGCAGATTTATTTAATAATTGGATAACTTCGGATTTTTGAGAGGAAAGAACAAGTTGATTATCAATGAAAAGCGTCGGATCAATGAGTCTCACTTTGTTTTTTTGAAAGATATCATAGTCTGTTTTACTTTCAGATAATATAACAGGTTTAGTTAAGTCGTTTATAAATGACTTAATTTGCTTGGAATTAGATTCTTTTAGTAATTCTAATACAGCGTTATCATCTTTCAGTAAATCATCGAGCGTGATTATTTTTTTCTCTAATGCGATTCGCAGAGCTTTGGATAAGCGATTATAAGCGTATATGTTGAGCGGATTTAAGAAAAATCCGATGACTTCTTTATAATATAAATCAACAAACCATTCAGAAGTTTCTAAGGATGTTAGGACGATTTCACCATTTATAACGGTTAACTGATTTAAAAATACAGTCATCTCTTCCTTTGAAGTATAGCCATAGTGGAACATATCTCTTAAGGTATAATCAATTCTATCTGCACATAAGTTGGGTGCAGATTTCTCAAGGATAGTCCATTTGGATTCATTATAAAGGATATCTTTATAGTTGAATCCATTTTGCATTAAGATGGTTGGAATCATTGAATTTTCAATAACACTTCTAAATATTTGTTCATGATAATCTTCTTGTGTATGATGAAGGGCGAAATCAATCACATGTGAAAACGCGGTATGAGAAATATCATGTAACAATCCTGCAATTTGCTCTTCAATTGAACCACCAAGTTGTCGTATTAATAACATAGTGCCAACGGAATGATCATAGCGCGTTACATTCCAATTTGGATTAACTAAATAGCTTGCTCCTCCTTGATGAATCTGTTTTAATCTTTGAATTTGTGGGGTGTGAATTAGCTCTATAAAAATAGGTTCAATGTCAAATGTTCCATAAATAGAATCATTAATAATCATAAGGGTCTCCTTTAAATTTAGCAATGACAGTAACAAATTCTTGTTGTAAAGACACAACGATTTAACTTCGCCAAAGCCTTGAATGAAATAAAACACACATTAGCAGATAACATGTTAAAAAACGGATGACTGATTAAATAAATTTATTTAGATAGACGGTTGCTTATTCATTCGTCAGAGCTTATTTAATGACAGACGTAGAATGAAATATAATCTATCATCATTTTTGGTGTTCTCATCAGTCTAAAAACAACTTCACCTCTCAAAATTTCTCTTACAAGGGTATTAATTATAGCAGTAATTAGTAAAAGTTAATAGAGGCGGATGCGTGCTATTCATTTTTATTTACCACGCTCATCGCTAAAGGAATAAATATTATTTTAGGTAATATTAGTTGCTATTTTGACGTTATTTCAATGTTTTTTTCACCTATTAAAGATAAAATTTAACTGATTTCACCAATATTATTATTTTTCTCTTATAAGTTTTAATTGAAATGATAAGGGGAAGAAAGATAATAGTGCGTATTTTTAATTAAAACTAGCGTAATAGTGTAACCGGTTTTACAATATATGTATTAATTGATTATGATAGAGGTAAATTAACCAATTTGTAAAAACATGAGTCAGGGGATAGTGGGTGAAAGACATGATTTATGAAAAGAAACTAAAAAATGAAATTAAAATGTTAGGAATTCCAATCTTAATTGAACAGATTTTAATAACATCAATGGGCGTCATTAACACGATGCTCGCATCAAACTTAGAAGGAAATGAAGGAATGAATGTTGTATCCGCTATTTCGATGATTGATCAGTTTAGTTATTTGTTTATTGCGATGTTTTCGGCATTAGCGGTAGGTGGAACAGTCGTTGTTGCCCAATACATTGGACGGATGGATGAAGACCGAGCTAGCGAGGTTGCATTTCAGGCAATCGTTGCAGGGACGTTGGTTGCTTTAGCTCTATCCATTATATTAAGCATACTAAATGTTCCACTAGTCACCTTCATTTATCAATCAGTTGATTCGCAAGTGATTGGGTTTGGGATTAGGTACTTTGCCATCACCTTGCTAAGTTATCCATTTTTAGCGATTACGTTAATTGGAAATGGAGTATTGCGTGGAGCAGGGGATTCTAAAACTGCGGCGATAAGCAACGTGTTAATGAATATATTAAATATTATGTTTACCTACTATTTACTGTATGTCATAGATTTAGGTGTAACAGGGGCAGCACTTGGCATTAGCTTAGCACGGTTTTTTGGTGCTGTTTATGTCTTAAGGATTATGATGAGTGGGAAAAAGAAAATTAAAATGCCATCTTGGGTTTCATATCGGCCAAACTTTATTTATCTCAAACAACTTGTTTATGTGGGAATACCAGCTGGAATAGAGTCCATGATCTTCAATTTTGGAAAATTATTTACTCAAATTTTCATTGGTGGAATGGGGACCATCGCATTGTCTTCAAATTCGATTGCAGGCTCTATCATGGTCTTAATTAACATTCCAGGTACTACCTTATCAACTGTTGCAACCACGATTATCGGTCAAGAAATAGGGCGTGGAGATGGGGAGCGTGCTAGAGGTACTCTTATGTACTTAACAAAATTTGCAACAATTTGTTTAACTATTTTTGCCGCTTTATCGATTCCGTTAGCTGGCTTTTTAGTTGGCTTATATACAGATAACACAGAAGTAATCGCGTACACGACAAGGTTAATTATACTTAATGCGTTTGCAACCCCCTTATGGGCATTTTCATTTGTTTTACCAGGTGGGTTAAAAGGAGCAGGTGATGGTAAATACACGATGACGACTGCTATAATTGGCATGTGGGCATTTCGAGTAGCCTTTGGGTACGTATTAGGCGTTGTGTTTAAATTAGGTGTTGCAGGAATTTATATAGGAATGTATATAGATTGGGCAGTGCGAGGTATTATGTATTATCTTCGATTACGCGGAGATAAGTGGTTAAATCATCATCTCATTGAAGACGAAGTGAAAGAACAAGAGACGACAGCCACTTGTTAGGGCTCAGAATAAAGGAGCTATGTAAAATTTTAATCCAATCCTGTCCAATCAAAAAAATAGAGCTAATTCCTACAATTAGCTCTATTTTTTGATTTGAGACAGAACTTGTATCATTTCTTAAGAAAATCTTAAGAAATATCCTACCTAATTGTTAAGATTTTACCAGTATACTAGGCAATGTTGAACAAAGTTTGAACAAGAACAAGGAGGATGGACATGATTGAATTAAAGAATGTCACTAAACGATACGGAAAAAAAATAGTATTAGACGACGTCAGTATGCAATTTGAAAAAGGGCGTGTCACGTGTTTACTTGGATTGAATGGTGTTGGTAAAAGTACAACAATGAAATCAATTATGCGATTGATTCCTATTACTAGTGGTCAAATTGAAGTCGAAGGTGAGAAAATCACATCAAAGAATATTGATAAAATCGCTTATGTTGCTGATATTCCCATTCATGATTTAGGGTGGACAATTGAGGAAAATTTAGCCTTTGCAAAAGTATTCTATGAAAATTTTGATGAAGAAAAAGCAAAGAAAATGATTAAATTCTTTAAAGTTCCCATGGAAAAGAAACTAAAAGAATTATCAAAAGGTAATTTAGCACGATTTAATTTAATTGTGGGTCTTGCCCAAAATACGCCTTATATTTTATTAGACGAACCATTTAGTGGAATAGACGTGTTCACACGTGAAGAGTTTATTGCCTCATTAAAATCTGACTTCTTGGAAGTTGGACAAACTGTTATTATCACGACGCATGAGATTGATGAAATTGAACAGATTGCCGATGATATCATCTTACTAGAAGAAGGAAAAGTATTTAACAAATTCTCGAAAGCCGAAGCGCAAGCCGAAGGTTTAAGTGTGGTTGAAAAAATGCGAAAGCTATATAAAGGGGTATAACATGAAATTTTTAACATTATTTGAAATAGAAATCAAAAAAATATTCCCAATTCTTGGTGTTTTATTAGGTGGTGGAACACTATTAATAAGCGGATTGTATTTTCAGGCCATCAATGGCTATAAAGAGGAGTTTCTAGTTGAAACAGTCGGAATGTCAGTTGATGAATTTGTTAAAGCAAATGGCGTCACAACGCTTGCCAATCTTTTATATGAAAATGCCCAATTCTTGTTCATTTTTATTTTAATCGCCATTATCCTTATTTTCAGCGGATTCTATCTGTGGTATAAGGAGTGGTTTGGACAATCAAAACGAATCTACATGCTTTTAACACTTAAAGGAAGCCGTTTTACCATTTTCCTTTCTAAACTTGCTGTTATTTTATTAGCAGTCATGCTGTTTTACGGATTTGTCTTGATCAATTTAGGCATCGGTGAATTATTAATGAACGTTATCTTACCAAAAGGATTAGTCGGAAGCGAATTAGTAAGAGGGGCGTTGCTACAATATCCATTTATGGGACTTATCTTGCCACTTACGATTTCAAACGTACTTTATCAATTAGGATTTGTGATCATGATGTTTAGTATTCTTTCAACGTTTGTCATGCTTGATCG
>JBOFCV010000491.1:0-4568 GCA_051646305.1 Turicibacter sp. | reverse complement strand
TAACCATTCATTAGCTAACGGTCTTGGGATGTTCTCTAGCATAAATACATCTGGCAATAGTCCTCCTGCTGCTGCAGTTGTTAATGAATCAACATACTTAGAAGTATCAATGTTATCAGCAATACGAATTTGAATATGAGGATTTTGTTCCATATAAGCTGCAATCATTTGTCTTTCTAAATTATTTTCTTCTTCTGTTCCTAAATTCCAGTTGGCATACGTGATTTCAACCTTTTCGGTTTCATGCCCTCCTACATCAGCTGTTGAATTTGATTCTGGTGCTCCATTCGAGCAACCAAATAAAGTGAATCCTGCAATAGCTACCAATGCTGTTAATGATAAAAATTTCTTTGTCATAATCCATATCCCCCAATTTTGAAAAAACGTTTTTGCAAAAGGCAAAAATAATAAGATAATCCTTATTTTATTCTCTGCACCTGTATTTTGTCATAGATTAACCCTGAAGTCTATGGATTATTTTGTAGCGTTTTCATTTTTTTAAAAAAATTAATTATTTTGATTATGATACGTATGATAACCGACTCTTCTCCATCTCTAGCCCTAATTAAATTACTTTATTATTTGATCAGATATTTATAATTTCCCAAACTCTCATTTTTAAAGTAATCTAATGCTTTCTTACAAATGCAATCTAAAAAAACTATCCTTCACATAAAAAAATCAACATCCCCCTATCCAGTGAAGAATGTTGATTTTTCTATGGTTTAATATTTGCTTTATCCTATTTAAATCTCTAACCTGAATGAGTGTATTCCTATTTTTCTTACAACTTTATTTTCTCATTCTATCCACTACTAATCTTGAGCTGGTGAAAATTCTAATAATTCCACTGCTTTTTGCATGTATTTATTTTTCATCGTTAGTTTCCATACTAATTCTGAACGATAATTCTCAATCATTAATAATGTGATTCCTTTATCAATTCCGATAACTGTTTCTGAGAACCACGCAGGACTAACTTCTAGGTTATAGGCATCATAAAAGCCATATTTACCAAAGAGTTGTGGGAATGTCTCGTAGAAATAATTTAAAGCTTCAATAGATTCTTCTGGAGTAAATACAATTGAACCCGCTGGTCCACAAGGCGGAATTGTTCCTTTATCAGAACATGTTGTGTCAGTTGCTGGAAGTGCCCCTTGTCCTCCATCATAGCCGAATGGCGTTTCACAAGCTGTCATTCCCCATGCATTTTTATTGTATGTTTTTAGTTTTTTGGGATTATCAATACAATATTGTCGGTTAGCGAGTGTCGCAAGTTTTGAATTTTCAAACCAATCAACACCCAGGCGATCTTTAGACTGACGAAGATCTAACCAAGCGTGTGAAAATTGATAAGTAAAAATTGAGCCAGTATGCGTATAAATCATTTCATAATCTTGATAACGATCTATTTTACGACCAAAATCATAGAACATTTCTTTATTTACTGGATGTGTTGGTGATGCAACACCTAAGAAATACATCATAAATTGCTCAGCATAAAGATCCCACCAACCATCAAATTGGCGTTCTGGCCAGTACCCCATGCAGAACATATTTTTATCTTTATCACGATACCATTCCCAATTGACACGTTGATAAATCATTTCAAACAATTCCTTAACTTCACCTTCAAAATATTCAGCAGCTGTTAATGCACCCATGATTGCAATGGCTGTATCAATAATTGAAACTTCAGAGCCACCGAATCGTTTACCTGAATTCATTTCTACAAAATGATAGAAGAAGCCTTCAACATGTTCCACATCATCTCTTAAAGTCTTTAGTGTTCCAATAGCTCTTTCGTAACCTTGTTCATACGTAATCCAACCACGTTCCACTCCAATAGGAATCGCTGTTAATCCATATCCAACCGATGCAAGACTTGCCATGTTATGGTGCATGGGCGTAATGTTATCACGTATTAATCCATATCCTTTACCATGTACGGTTGTTTCGTTCCAAAAGAAATCAAAACATCCCTTTGCCTCTAAATCTAAAATTTTTGTATTCATCTTACTCACCTATTTTAGAAAAATTTAACGTTTCTAACCCTTTCTGTATATATTCATTCTTCATAAAAATATCCCACACCGCTTCATTTTCATGATTTGCTAGCATTAATAAAGTGATTCCTTTATCAATCCCAATGTAATCATTTGCAATCCAATCTTGGTCTAAATTATAAGCATCTTTAAGGCCATAATCACCAACTAGTCCATCCATTGTGTAGTAATAGTTTAACGCTTCTTTAGATTCTTTAGGTGTGAATACAATAGAGCCTATGGATCCTGCTGGGGCAATAGTTCCATCAACTACATGAGCTTTATTATCGTACCCTGACGGGCTAGCTCCTAATAACCCATTGTATCCTGATGGACTGTCTGACGCCGTTACACCCCATCCACCCTTTTGAAATGTTTCATATTTCTCACCTAAATCTGTGCAGAAATTATAATTTGCTAGTGAAGCTGTAACTGAATTCTCAAACCAATTTACACCCTGTTCATCTACTGTATTTCTAAAATCTATCCAAGCATGTGAAAATTGGTAGGTAAAAATTGAGTTAAACCAAGAGTGAATAAATTTTTCACCGTCACCATACTTTCCGTAATGTCTGATAAAACTATCATACACAACCTTATCAAGAGGATAAGTTGGTGACCCTGCACCTAACACATACAATAATAATTGCTCAGCATAAAAATCCCAATGACCTGCAAATCCATTTTCGGGTGTGTATGCCATATAAAATTGATTATTATCAGGATCGACGTACCAATTCCAATTGACAGCTTCGTAAATCTTCACTGCTTTTTCTTTAATAACTCCACCAAAGTATTCTCCAACATGTAAAGCACCTGCAATTAATAATGCTGTATCAATATTCGATACTTCGCTATTCCATTCACGATTTCCTGTATTTATATTTATAAAGTGATAGAAAAAACCTTCTGTTGTTTCTAAATTCAAAAGCGTATCTAATGTTTTCTCGACACGCTTTTGACCCTCATCTTTTGTTATCCATCCCTCTTCAATTGCTATTGGGATAGAAGACAATCCAAATCCTGTTGCTGCAATACTTGCAATATTGCTATTACCTGGGGCACGATCTCTTACTAACCCATATCCATCAGAATTCTCATTCCAATTTGTTTCGTTTTCAAAATACTGATAGGATAATTCTTTTTCTTTATTTAAATAATTACCGGAATCTTTATTAACTAAAACGATTCCTACTAAAATCAACAATATACTGAATATACCAAAAAGCCATTTTTTCATAACAGTTCCCCCCCGTTATCCTTCATTATTAATTAAACGAATTGAATGACTAATGGTTGATCCAAATCAACCGTTGAGGAAGGGCGAATTATTTTCACCTCTCCTTGTACTTCAACACAATAGCTAGAACTTTCAACTAAGTCTTTAGCTGTCGTAATTGAAATAATATCAGCTTTATGATTTAATCTAACATGCATTTCATCATTATTCATCTTAATCATCTCAGCTGTTGAGTAATTAACTAAAACATTTTCAAATTGAATGTTAAGTGGTAAAAGTAATCCATCTTTATGATTCAAACGGATTTGATGGCCATCAAATAGCACTTGTCCATTGCGGTAGACATTAAATTCTTTATCGAATCCATCTAAATTAAGAATATGTAAGTAACTTTCACCACACTCATTTTCGTTTTCTGTCATAAAAATCCCATGATAAGTACAATCATGCGTTAAACCAGGTGTTGCATCAAGGTACTCTAAACACATTTTAAAGAATTTCAAATCGCAGTTATAGTTCCCTGATAAAACCATACATTTTCCTAATCCTACATTTGTTTTAAATGCACTTATTCCATCTGTACCATAAATTTTCAAGACCGTTGTTCCCTCTTTAACATCATAAACTTGAGCATACCCCAGACGTGTTTCATGATATCCTTCACCGTACGCTGATAAGTAATAATGTTGTTCTCCTTGAACATTTTCAATCGATTTAATGCCAAGAGCATCTTTTAAAAGTGTACATGGATTTTGTTCCATATCATAAACAGGCACTTCTCCATAAAGGAACAATTTCCCTCCTTTATTCAAATATGAAACGAGCTTCTCTTGAATATGTTGAGCCATATAACTTGCTGAAAATACAACTAATGCTTTTGACATATCAATGTCTTTATTTTGAATATCTGTTGCGGTAAATCTATAATTCATTAATAACATTGCTCTTGCAACTGTTTCCCATGAAGCAAATGTACGATTTCTTTCTAAGTTCATTTTCAATTGCAACGCTTTTTCACTTTTCGGGTAATGATATTCAGTCATGAAATAATCTGGAATAAATGCTAAATTCAAATCATCATACACTTCATTCATTGACGCTAATTTAGATTTATTTGCAACCATCGTTTGAATAACACGTGACATTCTTGGATATGTATAATTCAATTCACCTTCAGGGCTAATAGGAGCTGCAAATCCATGACGTTCACCTGTTAAGGCAATACGATCATTTCCATCATTTAATGTTAGATTGTCAAAACGATAATTCGTTCCACCAGTAAA
>JBOFCV010000485.1:0-2257 GCA_051646305.1 Turicibacter sp. | reverse complement strand
AAATGCATAAGAAGTGAAGGAAGCTTCCTAGCAAAATAAAAATATGAAATATTTCATGATAGCCTAAATATTTAAATTTAAATATTTTAGGTTTAATCCCGTAGATAATACCACCAATGGTGTAAAGAACACCACCACCCACAAGTAACCAAGTGCCCATTGGACTTAAAGACTGAGAAAGGGGTTGCATTAAAAAGATTGCCATCCATCCCATCCCAATATAAATAGCAGTTGATAACCAGCGTGGACAGTTGAACCAAGCAAGTTTGAACACAATGCCACAGATTGCTGTAAATGTAATAACAGAGAAAAGAATCCATCCAGATAGATTATCTAATACGATCAAACAGAAAGGAGTATATGACCCAGCAATGAGGACAAAAATCATACTGTGATCGAGTCGACGTAAGAAGCTGATAATAGAATCGGAAGTTACAACTAAATGGTAAGTGGCTGAGGTTGCGTAGAGTAAGATTAAACTGATTCCAAACACAATAACTGAAATAATTGCAATGGTTGATGCACCAGCACTAGATACTTTGACAAGCATAGCAAGTAAGGCCACAAATGATAATAAGGCACCTGCCAAATGTGTCATACCGTTAATAGGTTCTCTCAAATAATTATTCATAATAATCCTCCTTGTGCTATATAGTATTATAAACTACATGATGATATATTTGTATTGTATGATATATATATTAATATGTCAATGTTTACATTATGTGAAATAATGATATAATTTATTTATATGATGTAAGGTAATTTTAAAAATGATAATAAGTAGTTATTAAAACTACAGATAGGTGGTAAACATGAAAAATGTAAACGAAATCATTGAAGCGTTAAATTTAGATAATCAGCTAAGAATTGAAGCTTTACCGAGTGTGGATTTATATATGGATCAGGTTATTCAACTTTTTGAAAATACCTATAAGGATACATTAAGAAATGATTCAGAAAAAGTACTGACGAAAACAATGATTAATAATTATGCCAAAGGGAAACTTTTATTTCCGATTGAAAATAAAAAGTATACAGACGAACACCTCATGTTAATTAGCTTAATCTATCAATTAAAAGGGGTGTTATCAATTAATGATATTAAGCAATCACTAGATGAGATAAATGAGAAGGTGATTCATGAAGATGAATTCTGTTTGGTTGAACTTTATCAAACCTATTTATCATTAGTTGAAGAAAACATTAAGGAATTTACACAAGAGATTCCAATCCACGTGGCACATGTTCAAGAAAAGATGAATGAACTAGAAGGGATCCACCTTAAATCAATGGAAAATTTCTTATTAATGACGTCATTTGTTCATATGAGTAATATGTATCGAAAGATGGCAGAGAAATTGGTGGATGAAATTAAGAAAGGGTAATATAATTAAGAAGTGGGGGATTAATTAAATGGATTTTCTTAATCAAAAAGAGCACATGATTTCTGACATTTAAAGTTTAGAAATAAGAGCTTCTTTATCATATTATTGCAAAAAATTATTTAATTCATTCACTTTAGGAGGAGTAATCAATGTCTTTTAAACTAGAAAAAAATGAACTATACCGAAATATATTAAAAGAAGAACTCGTATTAGCGCTTGGATGTACAGAGCCGATTGCGATTGCTTATGCAAGTGCAAAAGCACGCGAAACGTTAGGCAAATTTCCACAAAAAATAGTGGTGAGATGTAGCGGGAATATTATAAAGAACGCCAAATCTGTTGTGGTACCAAATACCGGACAGCTAAGAGGAATTGTTGCCAGTGCATTAACAGGTGTCGTAGCAGGCGACTCAACAAAAGGATTGGAAGTCATTGAAACGGTGAGTGAAGAACAAATTTCTCAAATAAAATTGTTAGTAGATAAAAATTTATGTGACGTTCAGTTGATTGAAAATGATGCGAATTTACATATTATTGTTGAGGTTTTTCATGAACAAGACCAAGCGATGGTTGAGATTATCCATACGCACCTTAACATTTGTCGTATTGAAAAAAATCATGAAGTCATCTATGAAAATATGTTTGACAAAGATGACTTTAATAGTGCATTAAGTGATCGTAGCGTGTTAAATGTAAAAGATATTATTGAATTTGCGAATCAGATTGATTTGTCTCCAATCGAATGTTTATTAAAGAAGCAAGTGAGCTGTAATCTAAAAATTGCAGAAGAAGGTTTAAATGAGGTGTATGGTGTTAATATTGGAAAGATGATTTTAGAATGCTATGGAAATGATATTAATTCTAAAATG
>JBOFCV010000465.1:0-3982 GCA_051646305.1 Turicibacter sp. | reverse complement strand
ATCATTCAATCTGACACCATAAAAAATGTATTTGGCCTCTCAACCAAAGTATTTATACATGATGATAAAACCTATTACTTTTTTGAAAAATAAAATCTATTCTCTTAATCGATACAAAAAAACACAGCGAGTGCTGTGTTTTTTTGTATCGATTAACCTATCATTTGTTTATTTTTATTTTTTTTATCCTTGAGCACAAACCATTCACAAACAGATTAAGTATAGTTGTCATGATTGACGTTATGATTGCAATTTTCCAGACACTTACTTCTTGTGTTACGATTTGAATCGGTTCAGTTGCAGGAACCTTATCATTCCCCGCTTCTTCTACATTTATGAATTGTTCACTTATTAATTCTTGTGTTTCAGGGCGTAATTTAACCCCAAACTCTATATTCATTTTAACAGGTTTCACATATAACGAAATACGGATGTCATCCGTTATATCTACAATCTTAAATCTAAACGTTTTGGTTCCATCACTTGGTTGGGAATTAACTAATTCACTAGAAACTTCTACGCCGTTCACTAGAAATTTAAAATCATCCATTGCATCTGTTCCACTAAAAGTCAAACTTAGATATAATGTTCCATCTACGTCTTCTAAGTAGCTCGTTTCATCTAAATACTTACGAGCCATCAGTTTCCCAATTTTGCTATCGCTCACCACTTCATTTAAGATGCTGTATGTTTTAATATATTGTAACGCTTGAACTAACACATCAGTTTCCAATGTCTCATCTGATTTTTTAAGGTCTATATTTATGACACTTTCATCAATAAAATCAGAGGTTGTTCCCAATGGTTTTGTTAGTTCTGATGCCGCAATGAGTTTAAGTTGATCTGCTACTAACTTAACGTCAAATGAAATATCTCGTTCAATGGCCGATACATAGGCCTTAACTGTAATCTTATCACTCAAATTAGTGAGTTTAAACTTTAAATCCATCGTATATTGCGTCTTGTTTTGTGAAACAACCTCATATGACACCTGTTTTCCATTCACATAAACGCGTAAATTATTCATTAAGTCCATTTGCCCAAAACCAAATGTTACATATTTAGTCCCCTGTTTAACTTCTACATAAGACAGTTCATTTAAAGCTTGGCGTGCCGCTTGATACCCAATCGTACTGTCACTTTTTACTTCATTTTTAATCGAATACGTTCCATCTTTTAAATCTGAAGTCTCATCTGTTAAAACTTCATCCTCTTCTACCACTATTTCATCCTCATCTTCCTCAGGTGTCACTTCTGGAAGTGGTTCTGGCTCTGGTCTAGGATTTGATTCATCATAAATTTGAACAGAATCTTGATCTAATAGTAATCTAAATGTTACATCCATACTACCAAGGACTTTTGTTGCTATGTTGATTTGATTATCTAATTCAGTTATATTAAATTTTAAGTGAATTTCATCATCTCTGTCATAAACCACTTCATAAGCCACTTCTTGTCCATTTACATATATTTTATGTTGGTCCATCATTGACTTTCCAGTAAATTTTAAAGTCAGTGACATCGATGATTCTAACACCGTCAATTCACTTACTGTATTTAAATACTTTCTTGCCATTGACACCTCATCTTTATCAATATGTAAGGCATTATTTAAAATGGTGTAGTTCCCAATTGGTAGTTTACTTTCTTCTGGTAGGGGTGGTTGTTCTTCAGAGGGAAATTCATCTTCTGTTGGTAACTCATCTTCTGTTGGCGGTGTGATATCTTCTATCTTTCCGTCTGTTATTTCAAGTGAGTTTAAATCTAAAATCACTCGGAATTCAACATTCATGGTTCCTAAAACTTGTGTTTTAACTACAATTTCATCTTTTAAATTTGGCAGGTTAAATCTAAATTGCACCTCATCACCATCGCGCTCATAAACATCGAATGGTACCTCTATTCCATTAACAAAAATTTGATGATTCTTCATCATACTCTTTCCACTAAAGGTTAGAAGAAGTGACTGTTTTGTTTCGGTAATTTCTAATTGACTGACGGGGTTTAGATATTGACTCGCTAAAGATTCTTCCTCGTTATCGATTTTTAAGGCTTTATTAGTGACGTTATATATCCCATTGGCATATGATAGGTCCTCATCTGGAGTTGGAGTTGGTAAACTTGGGGGTTCCACTTCAGCGTTAATTTTATTTAATGTCTCTTGATTTAAAATGACTCTAAATTTAACCGACATTGCTCCAAGGACTTTTGTTGAAATCAGAATGTCATCTTCTAAACTGTCTAATTTAAACTGGATGATGAGTTCATTATCTGTTTCATCCATGACTTCAAATGCGGTACTCTCTCCATTGACCGTTATTTGATGCTGGGCCATCATCTTTTTGCCTGTAAAAGATAAGGTTAGAAACATCCCGTTTTCGTTTACGTCTAATTGACTTGTCTCATTTAAATATTTTCTTGCCATTGAATCTTCATCTTTGCTTTCATGCTTCGCAAAATTTTTAACCTCATACACACCATACGCTAAATGTTCTGATTCAGAACTTGTGGCAAAAACTTGAAGCGGTATCTGTGTGAAGACAATTGCTATTGCCAATATAATCTGTAAAAATTTTCTCATTTTTTTCTCCTTACGCAATACTCAAACATAAAACTTCTTATTTATTTGGAATTGTTTTAATATGACACATAAAATAATAATACTTAATCGCCATAACGGCTAATAGGCTGATACGCATCGGTAGGCTATCTACCATCACAAATGGAATCATCATCATACAATCTGCGAATAATAAAATAACAATTTTTTGCTTTCGCGTCATCGCACGGTGTTTAACAAAATCATCGAGATGTTTTTTATATAACGTCGTTTCTTTAAACCACTTATCAAATCGACTTGATCCTTTCACGAAACAAAATGACGCAAGTAGTAAAAATGGCGTTGTCGGAATAACCGGTAAAACCACTCCGATGCACCCAAGAATCATTGATACTAATCCAACCAGGACATATAAAGCTTTTTTAAATTTATTCAAATGATTCACTCTCCTCAATAAAACCAATGTTTAAGAAATTCTAATGGACGATAAATCAATAGTCTGGGTCCTGAGAATTTCATCACTTCTTTTACAGCAAGCTTCATGTCTTTTTTATAACAATGCACGGGACATTTGCGGCACGATGTTTTCTCATTTTGAAACTTACAAAAGGTCAGTCGCTTATCCGCATACGTTGCAAGTTCTTGACATGATTCACAAAGTGAATCTTTGCATCCATGCTTTTGCTCACAATAAATATCAATCATTAATTTAATCAATTTTTTTTCTTTTTCAATACGATTTAGTTTCACTTGTTTAACCCCCTTGCTTATAAACGATAACGATTATCATTTGAGTTTAAAAATTAAGAGGATTATGAACGATAATCCTCCAATTTATTCTTAATTAGCTTGCATTATTTTCTGATTGTCTAACTTGTAAATAACGTCACAAATAGCAGTTGTTGATTTACGATGTGAAATTAACACCATTGTTTTTTCTGTTCCATACTCTTTGATTGATTTTAATATTTGCGCTTCATTTAATGTATCTAAATTACTTGTTGGCTCATCTAAAATCAGGATATCACCGTCATGTAAAAAGGCACGTGCTAATCCTAGGCGTTGTTTTTCACCACTTGAAACCATTCCACCTAGTTCACCAACAACCGTTTCATAGCCATTCGGTAACGATTCAATAAAATCATGAATAGATGCCTTTTTAGCGGCAATGATAACCTCTTCTAACGTTGCCAACGGATTTGCGATTTTAATATTGTTCGCAATCGACGTATTAAATAGATACGTATCTTGACTCATAAGTGTTTGTTTTGCTCTAAGAGATGCGGTTGGAATACGTCCAATTTCAATGTCATCAATACTAACGCTTCCCTTATTTACATCAAAATATCTCATTAACAATTTGATAAAAGTACTTTTACCGATCCCACTAGGACCTACCAAAGCCAATTTATCGCCTTTATT
>JBOFCV010000455.1:0-15231 GCA_051646305.1 Turicibacter sp. | reverse complement strand
CTGGTCCTATCGGCCCTGTTGGTCCTACTGGTCCTAAAGGTGATGATGGTCGTGATGGTTTATCTGGTCCTACCGGTCCTGAGGGTCGCGATGGTTTGACTGGTCCTACTGGCCCTCAAGGTGATAATGGCCGCGATGGTTTGACTGGTCCTACCGGTCCTGAAGGTCGTGATGGTTTAACTGGTCCTACTGGTCCTGTTGGCCGCGATGGTTTAACTGGTGATACAGGCCCTGTTGGTCCTACTGGCCCTAAAGGTGATGATGGCCGTGATGGTCGTGATGGTTTAACTGGCCCTACTGGTCCTAAAGGCGATGATGGCCGTGATGGCCAACAAGGTCCTACTGGTTCCGTTGGTCCGACTGGTCCTAAAGGTGATGATGGCCGTGATGGTCGTGATGGTCAACAAGGTCCCGCTGGCCCTGCTGGTACTCAAGGCCCTGTTGGCCCTGCTGGTACTCCTGGTCAAAATGGTCAAGATGGTGCACCTGGCCCTGCCGGCCCTGCTGGTTCTGCTGGTCCTGCTGGTGTTGCCGGTCCTGCTGGTGTTGCTGGTCCTGCTGGTCCTGCTGGTCCTGCTGGTCCTGCTGGTCCTGCTGGTCCTGCTGGTCCTGCTGGTGAATGTTGTTGCTGTTGCTGTAAAGATGATTGTGAACCCGGCCCTACTGGTCCCACTGGTCCTCAAGGTGAACCTGGAGCCACTGGTCTTACTGGTCCTACTGGCCCTCAAGGTATGCCTGGAATGTCTTGTAACTGCCCATGCAAATTAACATTTAGCAAACTCGCTTACTATCTATATGAAGTATATGCAGCTGGGGGCGCAACATCTATTTATCAAATTGTACAAGAACATGGAACTATTCTTGCCGGTAATATAACAAACTTCCACGATGGATTAATCTTCTACACAGAAACAGTATCTGCTAAAAAATTAATAATTCCTGTATGCAAAACAGAAGCTATTATTTTTAAATTCACAAAACAAAGTGACGCAACTACTTTCACATCTAATGTTCAAAAAATTCTCCAAACAACACTTACTTGTTGCACAAGTTGCCCTGAAGTTGTTGATGTGGTATTCTCTGGTGATTATATTAATCTTAACAATGCAGATTGTAATTTTATGTATCAAACCGTTTCTCTATCTGCTATGCCAACTTGTACAGGTTGCAGTGGCGATACTAACTCGAGTGTAGAAAACCCTTGTCTAGCACAAAATTGTGTAGGTATGTTTATTAATCCATGCGATTATGTAGGATGTTCTGCTGAAGTTCTCAGACGTTATCTCGAATCCCAAAGTCTGCTTAATGTGACACTTAATCAAATGATTTTAAATACTGATGCCAACACAGGGGGAGCTGCTGATATCTTCGGAACAGCTAACGCACCATACACTATTACACCTGCTGGCTTAGGAACAATCATTTTATCATACACTGATGGTACTGATTATTATGTTGCTGTTGTGTGCTTAGATGATGTTGAATATTTTGAGTTTACGCCTGCAGTATAAATCATTATTTAGCTGAAAGAAAAGAAACAATCAAAAATTTGAGGCTGCTTTAAATTACCATAATATATTGAAAGACACTGCAAATTGATTTGTAGTGTCTTTTTAGTAAGCTATTTTAAAAGTTTTATTATTGTTTAAATTGAGATCACGGTTATTAGTTTTTCTAATACAGTTTATTAGAAAAGCCTGGTTCTAATCTCATCCTTTATTTTTTAAAATCAAGAAACCTATTTTCTTTTGTTAATCCCTGACATGTTTAAATTATTTTAAACTATTTACGTTGATTCATTTTCTAAAAAACAAAAGTTTTTTGCAAGGAATATCATTTACAAAGCTTGATTCGGTTTAAGTTTAAAATAATTATTTCATTTATTTCTATTGATTAACTACGTTTAGATAATCAATGTTGAATAAAAAAGAGACCTTACTAGAGTTTTTTATGGTCTTGTTAGCACATTTATTCATAATAAAAAAGCTGCCTTTTGACATAAAGACAGCCTTAAATAATTTTAATTATTTTACTAGTGTTGAACTATGTTTATGCGTACGCTTTTCTTCTGGATAACCATATTGAATGGCTGCATTAATAGCTGTTACTACTTCACCAAATCCAGTCGTAATCATTTTGATTTTTCCATCAAATGTACAGGCGTCACCTGCAGCAAAGATGCCACTAATACTTGTTTGTTGTTGATGATTAACCCTTAAGGCATTTTTATGAAGTTCGATGTCCCATTCTTTAATTGGTCCTAATGACGAGATAAATCCAAACAAGACAATCACATCATCAACAGGTATTGTCTTTGTTTCTTGATTTTCAACGTGTGCTAAAACGACTTCTTTAATCGAAGTCTCATCACCGTAAACGTCTTTTAGCACATATGGCGTTAAAATATCGATGGCAGAATTTTGTAGTTTGTCAACACTTCCGCTATGTGCTCTAAACTCATGACGGCGGTGGACAATTGATACATTCTTCGCAACACCTTCTAACATAAGTGCCCAGTCAACAGCTGAATCACCCCCACCAAAGATCACAACATTTTTACCTTTGAAGTGGCGCATATTTGGAACGAAGTAATGAATATTTTCATAAGCTTCTTCATTTTCAACTTCCAATTTACGTGGTGTGAAGGCACCATTTCCAGCTGTGATAATCACTGACTTTGAATAGTGACATTCATGATCGGTACAAATTTTAAATGTTCCATCATCTAATTTCTCTACTGTTTGAACATTTGTATTCGTGACACAATCAATTTTTTCTTTAAACTGGTTCATTTGTTGTAGTAGTAACTGAATCATTTCTTCTGCTTTTACTTTAGGGTGTCCCGGTAAATCATAAATATATTTTTCAGGATATAGTGCTGCTAGTTGTCCACCGAGTTCTGGTAGGGCATCAATAATTTTAGTAGTCATCCCATGCATCCCTGCATAAAAAGCACCATAAATACCTACAGGACCTCCACCTATTATGGTTAAATCATATATTGAATCTTTCATTTTTCCACCTCAAGTTTAAATAGTTTGATACACAAAGTTTACAGTAAAGTCATCTAATTTGCAAATTTTATACATATAAAAATTTGTGCATTTCCTATTTTAGATGATTCCAATAAACTGTCCGTACAGAATAGCCATGATAAGTCCAAATATTGTTCCACAAAACGTCTCCATAGGTTCGTGTCCAAGTAATTCTTTGAATCGTTTATGTTTGCTTGGGTCTTGGAAAATAGAAAAATCACCTTTGGTCACCATATCATCCAACATTTTATTTAACATGACCGCGTGTTTTCCCGCATGTCGTCTAATTCCCATCGCATCATAAATCACAACACCTGCAAAACAGAAGGCTATGGCAAAGGTTGTTGAACCCATTCCATCCATTATTGCAACACCCGTCGCTAGAGCTGTTACAAATGCTGCATGAGAACTAGGCATTCCACCTGTAGAAATGATCATACTTGGTCGCCATTCACGCTTCGTAATCATTCGAATAGGAACCTTTACAACTTGTGCTGCTATGTTTGCTAAAATTGCTGCTTCTAGTGCGAAATTAAACCACATGTTAAACTCTCCCTTAATTTAAATTCTCGGTTAAATCATCGGCAACTTTTTCATCTCATTACCTTGATTAAAATAGTAACCCTTCTTGACGATGGGCAATTCTTGAAGCTGCTGCGGCTGCAATTGCTCCCACTAAATCATCCATAAAAGTTTGACACGACTCACCACTTTTACCTAATTCATCAATTTCACCTAAAATACCTGGTTTCAATTTATCTAAATAACCGTAATTCGTAAATCCAATGGATCCATAGACGTTAATAATTGAGAAGGCTAAAATTTCATCGATTCCATAAAGAGAATAATCAGTTTTGATCATATCTTGTAATGGACCTTCTAATAAGTTTTTTTCACACAATTCATCTAATGCAATCCCCGTTAACACTGCATTTTGAACTTCACGCTTTTTTAAGACGGCACGAACATTATGTTCGCACTCCTCCACTGTTAAATCCTTATGATATTTTTGTTGTAAAAAAAATGTTAACTGAGCAATATCTTTAGGTTCAACCCCACGTTCTTTCAATTTTTCTATAACTAAATTTTCCATTCTTTCATTATTCATCTTAAATTCATCCCTTCCGTTATCATATTTACCTACACTACTTGCATAAATATAGATTAAACACCTATATTTTTATTTGAGGATGATCCAAATGAAGGAGCTAATTAATTGGTACTATCAACTCCAGATACACCATTTAGAACAAGTTAAAAACATTTATTACACCCAGATTAGTAACCGCTTTATATACATTATACCAATAGGTAAGGAAAAAAATACAGTTTTTTTCCACCTTCTCCAACTTTTACAGCATAGTCAATCGCAAAGACTTATGTTATCTAAAGATAACACGATGACTGTTCTGTTTGATGAGACTCATTACTATGTTTTAGAATCCACTGAAAATCTACATGAACCCGTTAATATTTCACAAATCCAAATTCCAGTTATTTATCCGCAACCGTATACAGTCGCCAATCATTTAAAACAACGATGGGTTGCAAAAAATCAATTTCATGAAGAACAGTTAAATGTATTAATTGACAAACTACCTGTTGAACAACGATTACTATTCTTTGACCTTGCCACCTATTATATTCATCTAAATGAGCAAGCTTATACGTTTATTAATGCATTAAAGGATGTTGACTTTAGTGTTTCACTTTGTCATATGCGATTAACAACGAACACTTATAAAGTTGAATGTTTCTCCCCAGAAATTTTAACACTAGATAATAAAGTACGTTGTTACTGTGAGTACCTTCGCAACCTCTTCTTGACCACAACTAACACAAAATACGTTAAAGATTTTATTTTAATGTTACACTATAATCAAAGTTTGAAACAGGAAGAATGGGAGTTATTGTATGCCAGGTTATACTTTCCCACACAATTCTATGATGCCTTACATAGTTTAAGAGCAGATGAACACATCGATGTCTACACACTTTATGAACAAGCCTTAAATTACTCCCAACTACTCTATCAGTTTGGCATAGATGTTGGACAAATCACGGGATTAAAATTACGCGTCCCCTCTTGGGTGATTGAAGAAGCAACATCTTAATGATCAGTCTTACATATTAACATATGTTAAAATTAACATTCAGTTCAAAATAAAGCACTAGTTTTTTTGAAGTAACCTGTAAAAAAAGAGGCACCTCTTTGACGTTTACCACCAAAGAATTAGCCTCTTTTTAATCATTACCTATTAAAATTCATCCACGTGTTCGACTCCGATAACACCTGGCACTTCTTCTAATAAAATTTGTTCAATTCCATCTTTTAATGTCACGTCCATTGATGAACAACCAACACATGCACCAAGCATACGAACATAAACGATTCCGTCTTCAAATTTTAAAAATTCAACATCTCCACCATCACGTTGTAAATAGGGTCTTAATTTACTGATGATTTCTACGATTAGTTTTTCTGTCTCATTCACAATCATCACCTCGTTCTTATATTATAAATTATAAAACGATGAACTTAAAAAGTAAACAAATATACTCAAAGTCTAATCGACAAAATTAGTGTTTTACCACGTGTATTTTAGTTAATCTTCTCTCATGCTCACCTAATAAAGCTCCTTTTCCTGTTAGATGCCGTTAGGCTAATAAAAACAATTTTGTTTATATCTTCTACTCCTCTTCTGAAATCATTGTGGCTTGAGTTAGAGGTTGAAGATGGCCCAAATGTTTGGAAGCGATTAGTTTTAGTGAGAGAAAAAAATTAAACTATTGTAGAAAAGAATCAACTATTTTCTAGTTTTACTAGATACCGCTACAGGATACATTATGAAATGGTGTTTCAAAGATTACTCTCTTGTTAATCCTATTTTTTCACTTTCTAAAACTAGAAATACTAGCCACACTAATTGTTTAATTTTACATCTATAAGTCGTGTCATGTTCTTTATAAATTCAGTACTTTTATGACGACAAGGTTGACGATATACCAAAGCATTTATCGTTATTCGACTACTTTGTCTTGTCTAGATTATATTTCAGTTTATACATAGGAGGCCTAATATGATTGAGATTCCATTTACTAAACTTTCAACACTCGGTAATAATTATTTATTTATTGACTTAATAAGCCATCCACTCCCTGACCTTCATTTTTCTGACGTCGCTAAGAGAATGACGCAAAAAGAAATGGGAATTTTATCTGATGGAATTATTTTATTATCCCCATCAAATAAAGCAGATCTAAAAATGTCCATTTACAATTTAGATGGAACCCGTGCACTGACTTGTGGAAATGGTCTGAGAATGGTTGGCCGTTATGTCACCGACAATCACCTTGTTAATACTAACACCCCATCGGTCGAAACAGATGCAAATATAGCTCGACTTTTTATCGATGGGGATCAGATAACTGTGGACTTGGGATGTGCGACTCATCTTGATGATCCTCATTGGGTCCCGCTACTTTCTAAGATGGTTGGATTCACAAAAGAAGTTAACACGGATACGCTAAGTTTTGAGGTCGATCCAATTTCAATGGGAAATCCTCATTACATTTTATATACAACAGGAGATCATGAACCTTATTTTGAAGAGCTTGAAAAACTTTCTAAAAAATATGATGTGAATGTGGGATTAGCTACTGTCTTATCTGAAACAGAAATGAAGTTAACGACATATGAACGGGGGGCTGGATTTACTGGGGCCTGTGGTACTAATACAGCAGCAACAGTGGCTTCTGCAGTCGCTAGACAATTGATTAAAACGGAGACAACCATTACGATGCATTTACCTGGCGGGCCTTTATTTGTTACCTATTTAGCTAATCATCACATTTTAGCTTGTCAAACAACGGATAAAATATGTAGCGGTATTTTCTATTATGAACAACATCCCATGATAAAATTTGGATCATAAAAAAAAAAATAGGTTCAAAGCAAATGAATGCTTTGAACCTATTTTTTATAGCTTAAATTCACTTAAATTTGTTAGAATATGCGTTGGAAGCTTTTCATATCGTTGGACTTCATCTCGAGTAGAGACACCTGTTTCAGTGAAAATAGTTGGCATCCCCACATTAATTCCAGCCAGGATATCAGTAAAATAATTATCGCCAATCATCGCAACTTCTTCTTTAGGAAGTCCGATTAATTCTAAAGCTTCGTTCATCATAATGATTTCTGGTTTTCCAATAAAGATTGGATCTTGACCTGTTGAAATGGAAATGACCGAAGTTAACGCACCATTTCCTGGTAGTAGTCCGCGTTCAGTTGGAATGGCTTTATCACCATTTGTAGAAATAAATGTTGCGCCACTTCGGATAGCTAAACAAGCCGTGGCATACTTCTCATAGTTTATGTCGCGATCTAATCCAATCACCACATAATCAGGGTTGACCTCACTGAGCTTTATTCCTTTTTCAAGTAACGCTGTTTCTAATCCAACTTCTCCAATCATATACACAGTAGCACCTTGTTTTTGAGCATGAATGTATTGTGCCGCTGCCATCGATGGCGTATACACATGCGAGGGTGTCACTGGATATCCAAAATCTTTTAATACTTCACATACCATTTCGGGGGTTTTAGTACTATTATTCGTTAAAAATAAATAAGGAATTTTCATTTCATCTAATTGTTTAACAAACTCTAATGTTTCACTAATTACTTCTGTTCCGCGATAAGCGGTTCCGTCTAAGTCAATAAAATATCCGCTATACATGAGGACACTCCTTTTCGTTGTTTATCTGGGTGTTTAGAGCCGTTTAAATATTTATTTTTTAGTTCATTGTGCCAGTTTTTAGTTTGATATTTCTTAACTTGCTACCTCTCGAGACTACTTTTGGAGTTACATTTATTCACGACGTGAACCTATTTTAGTTTTACTTTTCTTAAATGCTAAACTCTTAATGATTCTCTTGGAGTCGCATTTACCCTCTCGTGTAAGCTAATATAATCGACTTCTTCGGTCATCTATAAACAGTTGATTTTTTTCTATTACCTACTCTTCTATGTTAGATGAGTCTGGTACTAGGACTTCTTCAACTTTGCTCTCTTCTCCTACTACTGGTTCAATCTGCGATTCAACTGGCGCTTGTACAAGTACTTCTACTGAATTTTTTTGTTCCGATGGGTTGTGTGGAAATTTAATTTTTTCCAATACATAATAAGGACATCCATAGACACAAAACTCAGTAATGTATTCTGGTATCGTTAGACACTTCAACTCTAGCGGGACATTCTTTCGCTCATTATAATAAAAACCTTTTAATCGTAATTGCCCACCCGAAAAATCACCAACAAGTACATCATATTTATCTAAAACTTCTGTCATCTTATGGTCAAACACTTCTTGTTCATATTCAATCATATATTCTTTTATGACTTTATAACTAAATTTACTCATTCAAAGTTCTCCTTTTATTTATTCAAATTTTATTTTTCTGATTTAAAACCTCGTATCACGTAAACAATTTCCCTTTTCATTCATCCAATTTAACTTGATTAAGTTCATTTTATCATAAGTCTTGAATAAAGTTAATTTTTATGTATCGATTCATGCCCTTTAACGTTTTTTTCCTAGTATCCGCTAGCAACCTCAATCATTCCCACTGCCTTATATATATCTATGCCTAATCTTTTAAGCGGCTGTCAAACTAACAATTTAAAAATACTCCCCTTGATTCTTTAGGGAGTATTCGTCGTATTTAGTTATTGTAACAACACATTTTCCATTCCCTCACTTACATCTAAATCTGGCGACACCTCAGGACTATTTGAACCCTCTATATTATTCGTGAATGGATTCATTGGAGATGCTGTGCTATTCCCAATGTAATAGTATTGTGGAATTTGACCTGTAATCATTTTAATCACGAGAGGGGATTTCACATTGACCATTACTTCTTGTGATTTAAATGGAAGATTAACTTCTAATTTAACAGTGGTTTGAATTGAAATTTCTAACATCGCGTTATTTATGCCATATGGTTTAACATCTGTTTTCATGTCTGTCACGGCATTTCCAATCACTTTTGCGGTCACTGGAAACTTGGGTCCCACATTATGAAATAACGATAAATTGAGTGCTGCAGCCCATGGGACATTCAATAATACCCCTTCCTTTAAGGCACCCCCGTCAATTGCTTTAAGCCCTAACTGACTATAATCTCCATTCTCAACCAATAATAATTTCTCTTCAACTTTTTGAGTAGTCGAAACAAGAAGCCGGTTAAGTAGCGGCGTATTCACAATAACAGAACTCACAAAACCCGTATCATTCTCTTCAAATTTAATCACCTCATCCACATTAAAAGAAATAAGCTCACTTTCAGCAATCCCTTCCTTAATTATTAAAGTCGCAATATTCACCGTCTGAGTTTGCGCATAGTCCATAACGAGTGGATATACATTTCGATATAAAAAAGTAAAAAAATTGATGATGCAACAGATTATAATACCCAAGATAAAAATCCATTTTATTCTGTTTAAGTTAATACGTTGTTTACGTCTTTTACGTCGTCTCATTTTTCTACCCCATTCCTTTTTCTTTACCGCATCACTCATTTCATACATTTGATATGACAGGATCGGTTCTTTATTTTCCGTTTGTCACATTCTGATCTAAATTGATAGAAATCAGTTTATCCCTTGACATTAATAATAAACCGGTTACATATAAAAACGCTTCGCAAATCGATTGTAATTGAAACGTTTCGATGATATAATTTCCCTTGTATTAAGAGCTTACATTGACACGTCTCTTATCCAATAGAAATTCAGATCAACCTTAAGCTTATTTAACAGGAAGTCTTATCTAATTTCTAATTTTCCGAGTCAAATACTAATTCGTTCAAGTATATTCACAAACTGATAAACATTGAACTTTAACTTATAAAAAGGAGTGAAAGTAATGAACTTACATGCAATTTATCACAGACCTAAACAAAACTTTGCTTACGCTTATGACAGCAAAACAATCCACTTACGTATCAGAACAGCAAAAAATGAGGTAGACACAGCGACCATTATTTTTGGAGATCCTTATCACTGGGTAGCTGGTGGTGGTGGTGGAAACTTAAACGCTGAAGGGGCATCAGGTTGGGTTTCTACAAAAGTAGAAATGAAAAAAGAATCAACAACTGATTTATTTGACTTCTGGATTGGTGAAGTATCACCTGAATTCCGCCGTATGCGCTATGCTTTTGTTTTAGAAAATGAAAAAGACCATATCTTATTCGGAGAAAAAAACATTGTTGATTTAACAAAAAACAAAGAAAAAGATTCAGATGCTAATCGCACCAACTTTGAAAACTTAGGGAACTTCTTCTGTTTCCCATTCTTAAATGGAATCGATGTATTTAATGCCCCAGCTTGGGTAAAAGATACGGTTTGGTATCAAATCTTCCCTGAACGTTTTGCAAATAGCGATGAAACATTAAACCCTGAAAATACAGTAGAATGGGGATCAATCGATCCATCTTACGATACATTCTACGGAGGAGATCTTCAAGGTGTTATGGACCACTTAGATCATATTCAAGATCTTGGAATTAATGGAATTTACTTCTGCCCTATTTTCAAAGGACCAAGTACGCATAAATACGATACGGCTGATTATTTTGATATTGACCCGCAATTTGGAACAAAAGAAACATTCAAACAATTAGTAGAAGAAGCACATGCTCGCGGTATTAAAATCATGTTAGATGCTGTGTTCAACCACTGTGGTTGGGAGTTCCCACAATGGCAAGATGTTGTCAAAAATGGTGAAAACTCAATTTATAAAGATTGGTTCCATATTCGCAAATTCCCATTAACTGAAAGTTCATTCGATCCAATTACGCATCCAGGTGGACTTAACTATGATGCTTTTGCATTCGGGCAAAACATGCCTAAATTGAACACTGAAAATAAAGATGTATTAGATTACTTATTAGAAGTCGGTCGTTTCTGGGTTCGTGAGTTTGATATTGATGGATGGCGTTTAGATGTTGCCAATGAAGTCGATCATCAGTTCTGGCGTGAATTTAGAAAAGCGGTTCGTGAAGTTAAAGAGGATGTTTACATCTTAGGAGAGGTTTGGCATGATTCACAACCTTGGCTTGATGGCGATCAATTCGATGCGGTGATGAACTATCCATTAACTGACGCTATGCTTGGTTATATCGCTAAAGATACGATGACATCTTCTGAATTTATGATTGCTGTTAACAAAATCTATACGAACTATTCTCATAAAGTAAACGAAGTCGCATTTAACTTATTAGATAGCCATGATACGGCTCGCTTATTAACACTATGTGAAGGAAGTAAGCAAAAAGCGTTACTTGCCTATACATTAGAAATGACACAAACAGGAACTCCTTGTATTTATTATGGTGGGGAAATTGGACTTGATGGTGCCGGAGATCCTCTTTGCCGTAAATGTATGATTTGGGATGAAGAGAATCAAGATCGCTACATGTTTGATTACCTAAAAAAATTAATTTCAATTCGTCGTAACTACCCAACAATGCGTTCTTACGAATTAGAATGGATTGAAGCAAATGATAAACAAAACTACATCATCTTCAAAAAGAATGCTGGAACAGAAGAGTTAATGGTCATCGTTAACAACGATTCATCGGCCCAAACGATTCAAGTTCCAACGCATTTAAAACAAAGCTACTTTGAATTATTAACAGATAAAACAGTTGATTTAACAAAAGGAATCACTGTTCAACCGTATTCTGCCTTATTATTAGTACCTATTTCTAAATAACAACTAAAGTGTTTCTGCGGTGGCCCTGGTTGCCTAGAAACACTTTTTTTAAACTACATTATTTAACTATTTAAAGGGGGATTTTTCATGAAAAAGGAAGCCATTTATCACAAAGCAAAAAGTAATTATGCTTATGCATTTGACAAAGATACTTTACATATCCGATTAAAAACAGCAAAAAACGATATGACATCAGTCCATATCTATTGCGCCGACCCGTATGAATGGACACTAGAAGATGAAGAAACAAATCGTTGGGGATGGAATCGCCAAGCTTATGAAATGAAAAAAGAATTTTCTACTTCATTATATGACTACTGGATAATTGAATTCAAACCAAAGCATCACCGCTTTAAATATAGTTTCATTTTAAACGATGGGATTGAAGAATTGTTATTCCTTGAGCGTGGATTCTTTGATATCCATGATCCAAGTATTAAAAATGATGTGAATAGCTACTTCGCCTTCCCTTATATGAATGAAGAAGATATCTTCAATGCGCCAAAGTGGGTTAAAGACACGGTTTGGTATCAAATTTTTCCTGAACGCTTTGCCAATGGAAATCACGATTTAGATCCTTTAAATGTCTTACCTTGGGGAAGTTGCGATCCCACACAACAAACATTCTTTGGCGGTGATTTACAAGGCATTATCGATCATTTAGATTATTTAGAAAACTTAGGCATTAATGGTCTTTACTTAACTCCGATCTTTGAATCGCCTTCAACACATAAATATGACACGATTAATTACTTCGAAATCGATCCTCATTTTGGCGATAAGGAAACATTTAAACAGTTAGTGAATGAAGCTCATCGTCGCGGTATGAAAATTATGTTAGACGCCGTATTTAACCACATCGGAATCTCTTCACCACAATGGCAAGATGTGATTAAAAATGGTGAACAATCTGTTTATAAAGATTGGTTCTATATTAAAGAATTCCCCGTTGCTGATGGTGAGGGAAATGGTATTTTAGGCACTTATGAAACATTTGGATTTGCGTTGAATATGCCTAAATTAAACACCAATCACCCTGACGTCAAACAATATCTACTTGATATATCAACGTATTGGATTAATGAATTTAATATTGATGCGTGGCGCCTTGATGTTGCCAATGAAATTGGCCATGAATTCTGGCGTGATTTCCGTCGGGCAGTCAAAGCGGCAAATCATGAAACGTATATTATCGGTGAAACGTGGCATGATTCTACCCCTTGGTTACTTGGCGATCAGTTTGATTCTGTCATGAACTACCCGCTAACCAAAGGAATTATCGAATTTATTGCAACAGATGCCATTGATGATCAAACATTCATCGATACAATCACGGATGCCCTGTACCGTTATCCACAAAATGTAAATGACGTGATGTTTAATTTACTCGATAGTCATGACACGATTCGCCTTTTATCACTTGCAGGTGGGAATAAAGAAAAAGTTAACTTATGTTACACGATTCTTTATTCATTACCAGGATCACCATGTATTTTCTACGGATCAGAAGTTGGGATTGATGGAGAATATGATCCTCTTTGTCGTCGATGCATGGTATGGGACGAAGAAAAACAAGATCTTGATTACTTCCACCACATAAAAAAATTAATACAACTTCGCAAAACTTACAAGGTCATCGGAAATGAGGGTCGAATCGACTTCCTATACAACGGGGGCAACGCGCTTATTTATCAAAAATATAGTGATGAATCACACGTTTATTATCTCTTAAACAACAATGCAACGCCTAAGACGTTATCACTTCCAACTGCTTTACAAAATAAAGTGGCATTTGATTTATATACATCGGAAGTCATAGCACTTAAAGATACCTTAGATATTCCGGCCTACGGTTTTAAAATTTTAACTTTAAACTAACATTTACGTAAGGATACAAAGCAAGTCTTTGTATCCTTACGCTTTGTCTAAAACTTATTTTTACCAATCGGTATTAGATAACAGTCATCACATTCAGGAGGAACGCGTCATGAGCGAAACATTTCAAAAAAAATCTCTAATTCAATTAACCTGGCCTATTTTCATTGAATTACTACTCTTTATGTTAATGGGGATGGTGGATACCTTTATGTTAAGTGCTTATTCTGACTCCGCCGTAGCAGCTGTTGGAATTTCCAATCAAGTGATTAATTTAATCGCCGTTATGTTTAACTTTGTGGCAGCGGGAACGATTATCCTCATTTCACAAAACCTTGGGGCGAAAAACACAACCAAATCATCAGAAGTTGCGGTTGTATCGATTGGTGCAAACTTAATCATTGGAATTCTGTTAAGTATCTTAATGGTCATCAGCTCAAAATATATTTTAACGTTTATGAATACACCAGAAGATATTTTCTCAACAACCGTAACCTATACCCAAATTATTGGTAGTTTCTTATTCCTACTTGCGATTCAACCCGTACTAAGTGGAATTTTACGTAGTTTTGGTTTTACCAAACACTCGATGATTATTACCTTAGTTGCCAATCTTTTTAATATTATTGGGAATGCGATCTTTATTTATGGCTTATTTGGAATGCCTGAGATTGGTCCTGTGGGGGTTGCCATCTCAACTGTCTTTAGTCGTTTTGTTTCCATTGTTCTGATTGGATGGGTCATCTATAAAAAAATAGATTTCAATTTCTCAGAACAGTTCTTTAAAACATTCCCCTTACAAGATATTAAAAATATTTTAAAAATTGGCGTGCCATCAGCCTTAGAACAAGTCGCGTACAGCAGTTCGCAAGTGATTATTATTTCATTTATTTCAAAGATTGGGCTCCTTGCTGTTACAACACGTGTTTACGCTTCTAACATTTCAATGTTCATTTACTTATTTAGTTTAGCGATTGCAAATGGAAATCAAGTGTTAGTCGGGTACTTAATTGGTGAGAAAAAAAACGATGATGTGTATCATCGTACGGTTAAAACACAAAAGTTGGCTGTTTTAACCTCATTGGGTGTTTCTCTTCTCTTCTTTGTCGGAAGTGACTATATTTTTGGGATTTTCACATCTGATGTAGAAATCTTAAAGCTTGGAAAATCACTCATGTTTATTAATATCTTCCTTGAGTTTGGACGTGCCACTAATCTTGTTTTAACAACAGCTTTAAAAGCAGCGGGAGATGTTAACTATCCATTTATGTGGGGATTTGTTGGGATGTGGTTAATCTGTATTCCAGTTGCTTATATTCTTGGCATTCATTTTGGTTTAGGGCTCATCGGAATATGGATTGCCTTCGCTTTGGATGAATGCTTCCGTGGGATTGTTTTTACCCTTCGTTGGAAACGTAAAAAGTGGATGAATAAAGACTTCCTATCCGCTTAATTCACCTAATTCCCTCCATATAATTGAAAATAGATCTTATTCTTTACTTCATTCACCAAATAAAACACTTTCATCGTGAGTATCATTG
>JBOFCV010000451.1:0-1635 GCA_051646305.1 Turicibacter sp. | reverse complement strand
CATTTTGAAATGGGCATTTGCTGCGCAAATTTTACGCCCATTTCAAACCACTGCGCACGCAGGCGTGCTCCGTTATGCCCCTTAGTAAGAAGTTATCAGGAGTGGTCCCTAGTTTATATCTCAGATTAATGAGAGTTTGATATTATGGTCGTAGTAAGGTACTACGGTAAGTAATAAGTGTTATATTCAATCGTATGCGAAACGATATAAACAAAATACCATGAAAAGGCATAGTTACCGTAGCTATAAGTTGGTTATGGGTGCATGTTATCTAATAACTCACAAAAATATCTTGTGGCATCTGGCGAAGCACGACGTAATTCAAATGCGTCAATAATTTTTTTCTCTAACATTTCAGTTCGCCTTTGTTCAGATGCGAGATCGAACTCAATTTCTATAGCCAGATGCTCTAATGCATAACAGTCTAATTTATCACTGCTTTGTAATCGAAGTGTTTTTAAAACATCATTGGATGTAATGTTTTTCTTTACGATTGAATCAAGTAGTTTCGGGGAGGCTACTTTCAAATAGCATACTAATGCCATCATTGATTGGTAGTATTGAATCATTTTACTGTCTCTGATGTTTTCAATGATTGCAAAATATGTGAGCATTCTTTCAATGTTTCTAAATGATGGTTTGTTATATTTAATCAACTCAGTTAGCAAACTGAATGCATCAGTATTTAAAATCGGATCATTTACAGTCATCTTTTTGAGACAATATTCGGCGAAAACTCCACCATAGTCTTTACGATTATTCGAATCGAATCTCGATAAAGAAACCCATACATTTATGAATTTTTGTAAGTAAGTAGATGAATCTATTCCAGCACCATATCTTGATTTAACTGATTCTTCAAGTTGAGAGCGATTCATAACTAGTAAAAAAGTTATACCCTGAACGGAAAATAAGTGCTTAATTTTTTCAAGTAACTCCAAAGCGAAATCTGGTCTACATCGGTCAAGCTCATCTATTATAAAAACAATTTTATTTCCGTTGCTATGATTTAGAGCTATATTGGAAATAAATGTTCTGAAATTAGATAGGGCTAATTTGTCAGCTTTTGAACTTTCAAATTTTGACGCTATTGCTAAATCAACCTGATCTGCCATTAAAGTTGATAATTCTGTCTCTGCCTTATCTAGATCTGTTCCATCAATTAGCCCGGCAGTGCTAACTTTGACAGCAGTTTTTATTAGTCCTCGGCTAAAAGCTTTAAAAACCTTACTGGCTTTTTCTTTAAATTCAGTTTTTTTTACTTCTGCACTATCTTCTAGTAATTCATAAAGTTCTGAGGCTAAGGCTAAAAACGGGTCCTTTTGATAGTCATTTTCAAAAGCATCAAAATAAATGGTTTGAAATGTACCATTTTTTTGGTTCTCGCCACACCACATTTTTATAAATGTACTTTTCCCTTCTCCCCATTGAGAATCTAATGCTAAAACTAAATTTTCCTCCGAGTTAATAATTAGCTTTGATAAGCTTTCACCAAATTTTTTACGCGAAAATATATCTAACTCAGGAGAGAATCCTGAGTTCATTTCTACATTTAAATTGGGTAGTGTGATTCTCATATTTCATCCCATTTAATAACAGTGTATCAAGTGTAAGCATTCCGTATGGTGAAACTAT
>JBOFCV010000428.1:0-2724 GCA_051646305.1 Turicibacter sp. | reverse complement strand
ATTGTTTGATCCTTTAACGCCTCCATTAAATCTTGTGCTCGTTTTTCTGGATGTTCATAGACGTATGTTGAACCCTTTAGTGCGTGTGGCATTTCAATGACCTCTAATCCAAATTCTTCAATCAATCTTTTTTTCCCTTGCTCATAGCGCCATAAAATTTCTTCATCTCCTGCTCCACCCCAAGATAAACTAACCGTTGCTATTTTATCTCCCGCCTGTAATTTTTTTGGTTTAATTAATTTCATATAATCCCCCTCTTTACTCGTTATATCTGTCTTCAAACTTTTTGATTCCTACTTTAAAAATGGATTTCCTTAATCTTCATCTATCGTAGTCTCAATTTAAATTACGTTTAGTATATATCGGTGTGGGTTTGATTGCAAGTTAAATAGTGCACTCATCACTATTAGTTGAGGTGACATATTTGACCTTAAATATTTTCTCTCATCTTATCTCTTTCTACAAATTTAGACGCCTATACATGCTATATTTAAATGAGTAATTTACTTTAATATTTTGGAGAGGGAGCCTTTCACACGATAGAATAATATGTTCAAAACGACATGTCCATCACTTAGAAATATTTTCATCCTAATGGATGGAATCTATTTGTTTACTTTTAGTTAGCTCTAGTTCTCTTTAGATGACTGTCATATTGAATTTATTTTACGAGGCCCTTTCATCAATGAACATAAAAAATTGGGGGACACTATGCGATTTGTTGTAAGAGAAGCACAGACACAAGATTTTCAAGAAATAAGTAAATTGATGTCTGAAACACATCATTTACAAATAAATAATGAGCCAACTATTTATCGTGATAAGGATAATCCTATCCTTAAAAAAAATCAACAGCAACAACTCACCATTAACGAAACAAAAATATTCGTTGTTGAAAATACAGCCAATAATGAATTACTTGCCTATACAAATATAAAAATCATCACGCAAAATACCGTACCACAACCATCGCAAGACAAATCAACGTATATTAATGATTTCTGTGTAAAATCAACCTATAAAGAAATCGGAATCGGAAAACTATTATTTAGACATATTATGGACTATGCAAAAGCTTGTGAAACAAATTCATTAGTCTTATTTGAATGGGTTTTTAATCAAGATGCAGTTGAATTTTATCACCCAAAAGATTACCCTAGAGAAAATAACCGTATGGAAATATATTTATAACTTTCTTCTTTAATCGTAAACAAGGTAGCTCAATGAGCTACCTTATTTTACGTTTTCGCTACACACTTGTCTATTTAATGACTCCAATAAACACATTAAAACACGTAGTGATTGATTCGATGCGACCATACAGTTGTCTTCAAACACTCCAACTCCACTTTCATCTTCTGTATCCGTGATATAGCGAATTGCGATAAATGGAATCGAATTGACATAGCACACATGCGCTATACTTGCTGTCTCCATGTCTACACACCGTGGATTGAATTTAGAAATAATTTCAGTTCTCCCCTTATCACTAATAAACGCTTCCCCTGTCACTACTTTCCCAAAGTATAACGGATTGGGTAATGCTTTACTCGCCACAAGTTCCTCACAGCGTTTCAATAAATTTAAATCTGCGGAAAAATATACACTTTTCATCCACGGGTGATACTCAGTTAAGATATCGTCCGCCACATCATGATACGCAACTTTCGTTGAAATCACTGTATCGCCAATTTTTAATGTACGATCAATAGCTCCCGCTACACCTGTTACAATCACGTGGGTTACTTCAAATTTATCAATCAAAATTTGGGTAGCAATGGCAGCATTCACCTTACAAACCCCACAATATAAACCGACAACCTCAACACCTTTATATTGTCCGACGTGAAATGTTAACATCGCATGAGTGACTAATTTTTTGTTAACTATTTCTTCTATATACCAAGCGATAAATATTTCACATTAATAGATGCAGCGCTAGAATCTTAAATGCTTTGATACGACGATATCCTATAGTCCTACTATAAATTTTATAAGTACGAAAATTTTAGTAGGACTTATATATACATGGATTGATTTCATCTTCTGATGGTCCTATAATACCGATTCTCATTCATTAACCTCCTTTCTTAATCGTGTTTCAACCTTCTATGAACCCAATCTTCTTATTTTCTTTAAAATCCCCACCTCTATATAAAGCCAACTTTTTTGTACAAATATCGTGCAGGATTGGTGGGAAGAACAAACAACGCGAGCTCACTATACCCCATTTGTTTTAAAATAGTTGCACTTTTGACCAAGAGATACGTCGCTAACCCTTGAGATTGAGACGACTTTTTCGTAAATAAATACGTCACAAACGGCTGATCCTCAAATAATGTGATTAAAATCACCGTAACCACTTCATGATCATCTTGTATGACAAACGACGCTTCAGATAAAAATGGACCATATTCTCCGCCCATAATCGTCCCTATTTCATTAATTGCCGCCTGTAGCGTGACTCCTTCTCCATCTTCTGTGTGTTGGTAAGCATCAAAGAGCGCAGCTCCAACCGGTGTCAAGTTTGATAACTCTGATAATCCCACACACTCATAAGCCATCAAATTTACGACATTTAAATGTTCAAACTTTAAATCTGATTTCAAAGCAAGGCACATGTAAGTACGACGGCATCGTTTTAGCATGTGCTACACTTCGTACTTAAACACACTAATCATATAATCTTTTTCAGCTAAATCTTGTATAAACTCAAATCCAGCA
>JBOFCV010000381.1:0-4881 GCA_051646305.1 Turicibacter sp. | reverse complement strand
GTTATATCATGATATCCCAATTTATTAATTCTCATTCCTTCAGGCGTTTTGGCCAATTTATCACCAACCTTCCAACGCATAAGGTCATCATATCGAAATCCCTCACATGCCAATTCAATTCTGCGTTCACGACGAATTTCTAATATTGCGCCTTTTTGCGGTCCGTTCACATTGGGATAATGCTCGACTTGACATTCATCGATGGTTGATAAAACGTCTGCTAAATTCATTAAGGGCATTTTTACTCGATCCCGGAGTTTATTGATTGAAATATCCAAGTCTGCTTGGGTCAGCACCCCTAACTCTGCTTGTGCTTCTGCATAAATTAAAAGTGTTTCTGCATATCGATACAAAGGTATATCATTATAAGACAACCCAGGTTGCAACTGATCGAGTGTTAAAGGATTGAATTTAATTTGCGGATATCCACCTAATCCCAAGTTTGCTCTCTCGGGTCCATAGCCTGCGCGTTTATATCCTGCCGGCATAATTGTTTTTGCCATCCGTGGATCACGATCTTTAAAAATATCCAATTTATATTGAGTTCCATAAACTGGAGATTTCTTATATGGGATTGCAATTCCATTTTTAATATATAAATAATCCTCCATCATATCACGGGAAATCGAATGATAGCGATTACATAAGGATTGAGCATCATGCGTCCTTCCCAAAGCTTTATCAAAATCATTAAACATAATTATTTCAGGGTTTGAAGATAGATCCGAACTCCTAAATAAAGCTTCATAAGGTGATGAATCTTCTGTATAAATTTTAAATTTATTACTGTCAATTATCTTTTTCGAGATAGCAGCAGCAAGCTCAATATATTTATCACCATCAGTCAAATTCAATTCATCATGATATTTACGGAACGTACCTTCTTCCAATGCTATTCTTGCCTGTGTCATATAGGCCGACCAAATATTTACTCGCGATTTACTTGCTTCATCTTTACTAATATTCTCCACCGCAAACTGTAAATCAGCCATAATTGAGTCAACCACCAATGTTCTGGGATCCTGTTTTTTGTATAACAAATCAGTATCTGTTGTTTCTAGTGCTTTTGAATACCAGGGAACGTCGGAATACTTTCTTACCAATCTGTAATAACAAATTCCTCTAATCATTCGTGCAATACCAATATAATGATTAATAGTTGAACGGTCTCCAGTAACATCTCCTACATTTTGAAGCATAAAGTTTACTTTTCGAATTTCAGACCAACCACTCCAACTTGGGATTAATTCTTCATTAATTTCGCCTCTTAACAATTTATACATGTAATTATCACTAACAGAAATTACATTGTCAGATGGAATATCTGAATATAGATAAGGAAATCCAATGCTATATAAATAATTAGTATAAAGCATCAAATCATTATCTGTTTTAAAAAAATTCTTCTCCGTAATATTTGTTTGTGGATAACGATTTAAAAAATCATCATTACATGAAACAAAAAGAACAGATAACAACAAAACAACTTTTATTTTTAAAAATATATTTTTCATATTTATGTTATATTAAAATGAAACATTCATTCCAAAAGAATAAGAGCGCTGTAATGGATATGCAGTTCCACCAAGACCTTCTGGGTCTACATTATATTGATCAACTAAACCGGATGCAACAAACAAATTGTCTCCCGAAAAATAAATTCTTAATCTATTGAGATTAATTTTTTGCATGATTGAACGAGGAAAAGTATATCCTATACTTAAGTTTTTCAACCTTAAGTAAGCTGCGTTTTGCAAATATCGCGTTTGAGGAACACCTGCTTCAACATGCTCTTTTTCGGCCAAGTATGCTTTCTTGCGGGGAAAATACCCATTTGGATTCTCTTCGCTCCAATGATCAAGATTTCCTTTCGTTATATTAGTCCAAGGTTGTGCGTATATTCCCCAAAAATATAAATCACGTACTCCTGGCATATAATCTCGTTTACCAACTCCTTGAAAGAAAACCTTAAAGTCTATACCATTCCAATCTCCCCCTAGGGTAAAACTATAATTGTAACGCGGAGTAGTATTACCGATAATAAAATAATCACCTGGATCATCCGCCGTTCTCTTCCCTCTACTAATAATTCCATCTCCATTGAGATCCGCAAATTTAAGATCTCCGGGGCCTAGGGGTCGAATTCCAGGATAAGATGTTACTAACGACTGATCTGCATGATTTTTAATATCTGCTTCCGAAGTAAAGAATCCAAGGGTTTTAGCTCCCCATATTTCACCCAACTCTTCACCAACATAATGACTTCCTAAATTTTTTGACGGATTATCAAATTTAGTAATCCAGGAACGACTATCAGATAATATGAAATTAAAGTAATAATTGAACCGTTTAGATGCAGCCTTAAATGAATCTTTCCACCCCAAAGTCAACTCCCAGCCTTTAGTTTTTAAATCAGATGCATTTTCTTGCGGCTCATTCGCCCCTAAAACTGCAGGAAGTTTTTTTCCAAGAGTTAACATATCACGTGTATCTCTGCGATAAATATCTGCACTTGCAACCAATCTATTCTGAAGAAAATTCACATCAATACCCACGTTAGCGGTTGAAACCTTTTCCCAAGTCAAGTTTCCTGATACTAAGCCCGGTTCTCTTACAAATAAAGGCTGTTTCCCATCCAATACATTCCACAACTTACCTGATGACATAATGGGTATATAGCTATAAGCTCCAACATCTTGATTTCCTAAACTACCATAAGAGCCTCTGAGTTTTAAATAGCTTACTATATTAGAAAGAGGACTGAAAAAATTCTCTTTGGAAACTATCCAAGCGACAGAGCCTGATGGATTAAATACAAAACGGTTGTTTTTGGGGAATCGAGACGTACCATCATATCGACCATTAAACTCGAAAATATACTTATTATTAAAAATATAATTGAGTCTTAAAAAAGCCCCTCTGATTGCCCATTCTGTTGTTTGTTCGCTCACGTTCATATCTCCGGTTGCTAAATTTATTGAGGGCAAAGTAGATGTTATTAATTCTTTACGATTTGCACGAAAAATATTATAAGTATATTCCTCTTGATTAAAACCTAAAATCGCATTCACATAATGTTTTTGATTAAATGTTTTTGTGAAATAGGTCAATGCCTCATAGGTTATATGATCCTCCTGAAAAGAATAACGAGATGCATTTGAAATTTCGTCATGATAACGAGGTGAAGTTGTTTTATTCCCATAATAATAAATCACAGGTAGGGTTTCGCTCGAATTATTTGACCCCCTGCGATTAAATGCAAAATTACCTCTAACTCCAAATATATCTTTGAAAAATGAGATATCAGTTGAAAAATGGATTTTAGCATTAGTAGTGCTACTCTCTGAACGACCTCCTTCGGCCAACCGTCCTAATACTTTCCCTCCATAAGGAGTCCATGTTCCGGTAGAATTCTTCGGCACCTCTGTCGTTGGATTTCTTGTAACCTCCCAATAATAATTACTCCCTAAATAAGTGGGCTGATCGTAATCAGAAAAGTTAATAGCATTATTATTCGATATTTTCCACCAATCAAAAATTTTGAAATCAAGATTAGTTCTTAAATTATAATTGTTAAATTTATCATTTCCATATGTCAACATGCCGTCCTGAAACTTATATGAACCTGACACATAATAGGATAATCTTTTTGTAGATGCAGATAAATTGATTGAATGTTCTGTTGAAAAACCAAAATCTCTATATGCCTCATCAACCCAGTCCGTCTGCCCCAAATAGTAAAAAGAACCATCTGATTTTAATAAATATGGAGGCATACCAGGATTTTCCGAAATTTGTTTGGCATAGTCAACTTGCTCCTGGGTATACATCAGATTCCAAGGAGCTCCCATGATATTTTTAATCGTAACTACAGTATAAGGATCAAGCGCATATTCAGGCTTTTTTGTCATTGACCTAAAATTAAAATTATTATTATAGGTAACATTTATTTTCTCCCCGGATCCTCTTTTAGTCGTCACAAGAATAACGCCGTATGCGGCACGTGAACCATAAATCGCGCATGATGCAGCATCTTTCAATACTGAAATAGACTTAATGTCTGCCGAATTCATGCGATTAAACTGTTCGTTATCCGATACTACCCCGTCAATAACAATTAAAGGCTGTCCTCCATTTAACGAAGTAAAACCACGAATATTCAAATCTGCTTGAGATGTAGCTTGTCCACCCTTCAGTGTAACATTCAAGTTTGCCACCGCTCCTTGCAATGCCTCACTCACTGAATTAACAGGTCTATTTTCCAGAGTTTCAGATGAAACAACACCTACAGAACCTGAGAGATTGACTTTTTTTTGAACACCATACCCAACAACAACAACCTCATCTAAATTTTTAGTATCTTCTTTTAAAATAACATGAATATTCTTAGAATTTTTTATTGTGATTGTTTCTGATAAAAAACCCATATATGAAAAATCGAGTTTATCCCCAGAGCTAGCTATTATTGAAAACTTTCCATTAAGATCGGTAACTGTTCCTTTTTTTGTTTCTCGATTCATTACATTAGCTCCAATTATAGGTTGCCCACTATTATCAAAGACAGTACCTTCAATTTTGCTTTCTGATAATTCATTTGCCATAGAGCCAACCATACTATTGGCATGTCTATCAGCTTTTGCCGATGATACATTGAGAAAACATAAAACACAAATAAATGAGAGGAAAGCACTATAACTAAAATAGTTACAAATACATTTTTCCTTAACAAGGAACTTAATAATAAATTTGTTTTTCATATGTAAAAAATTTATTTCATTCAAAAACTCAACTATTATACAACAAGTAAAAAAATAACATCAATTTAAAGTACAATTATATAAAATTATTATTACAAAATACAATTCCTTCTATATCGCATTT
>JBOFCV010000350.1:0-2022 GCA_051646305.1 Turicibacter sp. | reverse complement strand
TGGGATGCAATCACGCAAGGTGCGTTCATTACCGATGATGAAGTCGCTTATTTGAAAAATAGCGGTAGCAATTTAGCAACATTTGCCCTTCGTTGCACAAAATCTTTATATGAGTTCAACAAACGCATTGGCAACGACGGATTTGATTTAGCCGATCCTACAGCCATGCTTGTGGCACTTTATCCTGATATTTTAACTAAAAAAATTGATGCTTTTACACGTGTTGAATTCAAAGATGAAGAACATTACGGACACGTACTTTTAGATGAAACAAAATTACCAAACGCAACCATCTGTACCGAAATTGACAGCGACTTATTTAAAAAATATTTATTTGAAATGTTAATGGCTGATTAGCCATTAACATACGATAAAAAAATAATCTTATATATCCTATAAGATTATTTTTTTCATCTGAATCATCAAATGGAGGGATGGCCGTGGAAGAAAACTTTATTGACTACGCGTATCTGAAAAACGGAAATAGTAAACAAAAAAGAGCTTACGATCTTTTATCTAAGTTAAATCTATTTGAAATTCTTAAACCTTATCATCCGATTTTAGTCGGAACCATTCCCATTAAAATAGAGATTGATAACAGTGATTTAGATATTATTTGTGAAGTTCATGATTTTGAAGCATTTAAAAATCTTCTTCAAACACATTTTTCAAACGCTTCACAGTTTAAAATGAATGACTCTGTCATTGAGTCTAAACGTGTATTAACAGTAAACTTTTTTACAGATGAATTTGAGATTGAAATTTATGGTGAAAATCTTCCGTCTCTCTTACAAAATGGATATCGTCATATGATCGTCGAACATCGATTGTTAAAACTAGGTGGTCCTCAGTTAAGACGCGCCATCCTGCAACTAAAAGAAAAGGGTGTTAAAACAGAGCCAGCTTTTGCACAGTATTTAGGATTAGAGGGAAATCCCTACGAATTAGTACTGAAACTAGATGAATTATCAGAGGATGAATTAAAAATTCTTCTTAAGGCATCACAAGAATAAAAAAATGCTATCTCACGCGGAGATAGCATTTTTTTATTTAATTATTCAGACATTTGTAATGCTGTATTATACTCTTCTAAAGCTTTTGCTGCTGCTTGTTCTGGTGTTGCTAAACCTTCCCAAACTGATTGATACATTGTTGCAGCTGCTCCCCAGAATTTAGTGATTTCAGGGATTAAAGGCATTGGTTCTGCGAATACTGCTTGCGCTAATGTTCCAGCAATATATGGATCTTCCATTACACCTTCAATAACAGATGCATCAGTTAATGCTGGAATTTTTCCTGTTGAATCATACATAATTTGTAATCCTTTATCAGAAGACAAGAATTCAATCACTTGACGAGCTTCTGTCGGGTTTTTCGTATAGGCTGAAATACAAGCAATCATATTTCCTGAGAATGTATACGGTTGGTTTCCATCGATTGTTGGAATTGTTGTAACTCCCCAATCAAATCCATTTTCAATTGCACCTTTTTTAATATCTGAAATTGCCCAAGGACCTGCAATAGTATAGGGAACATTACCTACATTAAATTGAGCTTGTACTGTATCATAATTTAAATCTGGTGCTGGGACTGGTAATATCTCTTTCATTGAAAGGAATGATTCTAATCCTTTGATAACTTGTGGTGTATTTAAATTAATTTGCGATGCATCATCGTGATTTGGACCAAACAATTCAAATCCTGCTGCTGTTAAGAAGAAATGATTCCCGTATGCGCTACTTGGTTCAAAACGGAATAAATATTTATTTTGTGCTGGATCATTGTAAACTTTAGCTTGTTCTTTTATTTCATCAAATGTTGTTGCAATTTCAAATCCACTTTCATCTAATAATGTTTTATTATAATAAAATGCTAGTGATTCAGTTCCAATAGGAACACCATAATAATTTCCATCTGACTTAACTGTTGCCACTGATCCTGGTAACATTCTATCTTCAATCATTGTACCTAAATCTGCTCCTAAAGGTAAGAGAATTTGAGCTTCAATTGCTGGCCCCATTC
>JBOFCV010000308.1:0-2476 GCA_051646305.1 Turicibacter sp. | reverse complement strand
ACCATTCTTAACGATTCACTATAATCGGACGAAAGGTGATTATGAGGGATGGGATCTCTGGTGGTTCCCTGAGGGTGAAGAAGGTCGTTCTGTATCATTTAATGGAATGGATGATTTTGGTTTAGTTGCTGAAATTCCTGTTGATTTAGGAAGTGAATATGGATATATTATTAGAAAAAATGACTGGTCAGACAAAAATCATGGTTCTGATCAAGTCATTGAAATAACAGAACATGAAACAGAAATTTGGGTAGAACAAGGTCAAGATGGATTCCATACCTCTAAACCAGATTTAAGTGGTGGAGATAAAACACCAATTGATTTGATTGTTCATTATGCTAGAACAAATGGTGATTATCAAGACTACATCATTAATAATTGGGCACTTGATTATTTAGACGAACAAATTCCATTTACTTATGTGGATGCGTATGGTGCTGTAACAAAAATCGCATTTAACTCTTTACAAGATTTAAATGGATTCGAATTCAAGCTAAGTCAACCAGGATGGCAAAATGAAGATGGGAATAATAAAAAAGTAAACATTGATTCTTTACAAGTCATAAAAAATGTTGATCGCTATGCGGCACATATTTATGTAAAGCAAGGGTTAGATGACATTTATTATAGTAATCCAAATAAAGAAGTGTCAGAATTCTCAACGGTTACCGTCCATTATAATCGAACAGACAAAGATTATACAGGGTGGAACTTATGGACATGGGCAACAGGTGTTGCTGATGGACGTATTGACTTTGAATATGAAGATGACTTTGGATACCTAGCAGAGTTTCAAGTTAAAACAGGAAATACGTTAGGTTATTTAGTTAGAAAGTCAGAAACAGGTAATGATTGGGCCGATAAAAACTTTGATGCTGACCAACAGTTAGTGATTCATGGTGATACTGAAATTTGGATTGAGCAAGGTCAAAATGGGTTCCACTCATTATCACCTAATGGTCAAACTGGAGATCGTGTAGAATTGCCCGAAGCACCAAGTGATGATTTGGTGAGTGATGAAGAAGCAGATATGCAAGTTTTTGTTCATTATTTCCGTTATCTAGAAGATTATAGAAATTGGAATACATGGGCATGGGCTGACGGTGTTGTAGAAGGACACGGGTACTCATTTACTAAGTCTGATGAGTTTGGTCGTATCGCTAAAATTAATTTAAAGGATATTGAGGGGCTTGAGAAATTAGGATTTATTATTCGTCGTGGCGAATGGTCAGAAAAAGATGTTGATATGGACCGCTTCTTTGATTTAACGAAGGCAAAACATAATCCAGAAACAGATAAGTTAGAACTCAATGTTTACTTATTACAAGATGATCCAAACGTTTATTATTCAGCTGAAGAGATTGATAAAACACCACCGTTAAAAACAGCGACGTTTAATAAAACGACACAGTTAATTATTAAAGCATCTATTCCATTTGAAGATAAAGATGGTGTATTGTTAGAAAATTCAGAAGGAAATGCAGTGCCGATTATTTCCTCTGAACTAAGTAAAGATAAAAGAACAATTACGGTAACGCTTGAAAATGAAATTGAAATGGGACAAACATATTATGTCTCGAAAACAGGATTTAGAGGAAAACTTTATGTTGAATATTATGGGATGTTTGATAGTCAAGAGTTCCACGATAAATTCACTTATACGGGAAATGATTTAGGAGCAATATTTACTGAATCAAAAACAGATTTTAGGGTATGGGCACCAACAGCTTCTAAAGTAAGTCTTCGTTTATATAAAGAGGGTCACACAGATTCTTTAATAAAAGAAGTTGAGATGACTAAAGATATAAATGGAACTTGGATTGCAACTGAAATAGGAAATCTTCATAAGACCTATTATACATATGTTGTAACAGTTGGAAATAATACGAATGAAGCTGTAGATCCTTATGCGCGTGCTGTTGGTGTAAATGGTCAACGTGCGATGGTTGTGAATTTAGATGCAACAGATCCATCAGGATGGGAATCAGATAAAAATCCTGAATTTAGTGGTAACATTACGGATGCTATTATTTATGAATTGCACTTACGTGATTTATCAAGTTCTAGTACGTCAGGAATTTCAAATGTAGGAAAATTCTTGCAACTCACTGAAAAAGGAACGAAAAGTGATAAAGGCGTTGCCACAGGATTGGATCATTTAGTTGAGATGGGAATTACCCACTTACATTTACTTCCAGCCTTTGATCATCGCTCAATAGATGAAACAAAACTAGAAACTCCACAATTTAACTGGGGATATGACCCGCAAAACTACAATGTACCAGAAGGTTCATATTCAACAGATCCGTATAATGGAGAAGTTAGAGTAAATGAATTTAAACAAATGGTTCAATCGTTACACGATAATGATATTAATGTGGTGATGGATGTTGTTTATAATCATACGGGTGCAACAGCTGATTCTGATTTCAATAAAATTGTGCCAGGTTATTATTATCGTCAGGATGCAAATGGT
>JBOFCV010000243.1:0-6215 GCA_051646305.1 Turicibacter sp. | reverse complement strand
GCTAAGGGGGAGTCAAAATCAAATCACGATACGTATGTGAATGCGTGTTATATTGATGAAGCGTTCTTAGTAGATGAATCCGCTGATTATTTGCAAATTTTTATGTCTGGGTACGATGGTTGGGTTTCGCGTCATGCGCTCTATGATGAAGCGTCAAGCAATGAAACGTGGATCTCGATTATCCCTGAAATACAAGTGCAAAATACATCGCACTATAAAGTTGAAAATGGTGATTTAGTTCATTATATATCAAAAGATATTCGCGATGAGTTGGCGTATTCTACGCTAATCATTGGGGTGGCTCCTGATTATTTAGAAGAAGGACAAACGTATTATAGTTATGATGGAAACTATTTTTATGAGGCTTGGAATAACATTGCGGTTAATGGTGTAGGGGCGATTAATGAGGCGACGCCATTTTATAATTATTTTCAGTATTTGCCGTATCGTTCCAAAACAAATTATCGTTTTGGTGAGTTAGATGAATATATTGCGATGCAAGGTTACACTGAAAAGATTTTAGGTGTTTCTCCGATTGACTCGCAGAGTCAATTGGTAGGTGAAGGTGAAAGTTTTATTATGGCCCAAGAGCAGTTTGGAATTAATGGGGCGCTTGAAATGGCGATGGCGATTCATGAAAGTGCCTTTGGACGTTCAAAGATTGCGATTGAGAAAAATAATATGTTTGGGATGAATGCAACGGATCATAATCCGTATGGAAATGCGACTGTCTTTTCAAGTATTCGTAATGGGATTTTCTATCATGCACAGCGTTATATGTCATGGGGCTATACGGATGCGTTAACTGATTTCCGTTATTTTGGGTCTCATGTAGGAAATAAAGAAAGTGGTATGAATGTCAAATATGCATCTGACCCGTATTGGGGCGAAAAAATTGCAAGTCATTATTATCGATTAGATAAAGCATTAGGCCTTAGGGATTTGAATTATTATCAGTTGGCGATTAAACAAGATGAGCGTCAAATTCCTGTGCAAGCTAATGTGGATGATGTGAGTGCGACGCTTTATGAAACTTTTAATGAAAAAAGCAACATTCTAATTAATAATTATCCATTCTTAGTGGTCGGTGTTGTTGGCGATTATCTGCAAATTCAAAGTGATATGCCCGTTTCACTTGATTTAAATGAAGTGGTGATGGATGCACCTTATGTGTTTGGAACGAGTTATGGGTATGTACCGTTACAAGATTTATACCGCGTGAATGATCAATCTTATCAAATTCCGGATGCTATTAATCAATATGTTCAACTTAACCGTGGCGATTTGATTGACTTATCCACACACCTTGCTATGTATGTGAATGCATCTGTTGAAATAGAGAATCCAGACGTTTTGAGTTTAGATGAGGCTTCTGTTTTAGTTGCAAGGGGTGCGGGTGTGAGTGCGGTGAGTGTGTATGCAAATGATGAATTAGTCAAAGTATTTGATGTGCGTGTTGTCATCCCGGTTGAAAAAGTATCGATTAATCAGGTCCAAACGAATTTAGAAGTCGGACAAGTGTTGAGTTTGACGTATGAATTATTACCGGTTGATGCGAGTAATCAACAGGTGATGTGGATTTCAAGTGATCCAGAAGTTGCAACTGTGAATGAATTAGGTGAAGTCGTTGCCAAATCGGTCGGTGAGGTTGTGATTGAATTGCTTAGCGATGAAGCGGGATTCCGAGATGAAATTAAAATAAAAGTAAAATAATGTTTTCATGTCCAACATTTACTATAATGTTGGACTTTTTTGTGGAAAAAATTATATAATGAAGTCTTATGGATGACAGCATAAGTGGATATTTGACAGTCGAGAGGATAAGTCTATGAAAAGAATAGTAATAGGAATCATGTTAGTACTTGGGGTAACGTGTACAAGTGTGCAGGCAAGTCGCTCTAATGAAGATAGATCATCAGAAAAAATTACGGTAGGGTATTATGAATATGAGCCTTATTTTTATTTAGATAATGAAGGTAAGATTGCAGGGCTTTATCATGAGATTATTTCACGATATGCTAAGGATCTAGGACTTGAGGTTGAATATCGAGCAGAGGAGTTTAGTGTTTCAATCGAAATGGCTAAAAATGGATTAATTGATGTATTGATTGGATTTCATTTTAATGAAGAGAGAGCCAAGTCATTACTTTATTCAGATATGCCCATTGGGAAAGAAGAAATGGCGATTTACACCAAACTTCCGATTGCTTATGGAAATTTACAAGAATTAAGTGGGAAAAAAGTCGCTTTAATAAAAAATGAGCAAAATTCTGAGTGGCTATCAAGTTTTTTAAGAGCTAAAGGGATTGAGGTGGAAGAAGTTAAGGTTAACTCGTATGATGAGGCGAAACGATTATTATTAATCGGTCAAGTTGATGCCACGATTATGAGTGCTTATATGGAAAAATTCATCAAAGAAAAACCAATTTATCACTACTCAGCAGGTAATGTTTATATTACAACGGGACTTGGAAATGAGGCTTTGTTAAATGTACTTAATGCCAAGACAGCAGAATACAGAAATTTAAAATACGATCCAATTTCTGCGATTTACAATAAGTATTTACCCGAAGAAGAGGATGGCAAATTTGAAGTGCTAGCGATGGTTTTTATGAGTTTGGTGACACTTGCCCTGGGATGGTTGAGTTATACAAATCTTAAAAAAGCTTATATTCAAAATAAAATCAGAGCCAGGTTGACTAGAAATGAGTACACCCCCTACTATCAAGCCATTGTTCAACCACAGACAAATGAAGTGATTGGATTTGAAGCCTTACTGCGATTGAACCATCCTAAAAAAGGGATTTTAAGTCCGTATTTCTTTATGGGTGAAATCGAAGATAATCACATGTTAGAAGAGGTGACGCTTTGGTTAGTCAAACGGGTCATGGCTGATTATGCACGTATTAGTGAGTTTGAATTATTTAAGGATAGACAGCTTTATATTTCATTGAATCTTTCAACAAAAGAACTTGAAAATAAGCTATTTGTTCAAAAATTAATTGAGGTATCTAAATGCTCAAATGTACCAAGCCAGAGTATATGCTTAGAGATTGTAGAGAAGTTTTCGATTTCGAATTTGGACTATTTAAAGGATGGAATCAGCGTATTAAAACAAAATGGATTTAAGATTGCCATTGATGATTTTGGTGTGGATTATTCTAATTTGAAGGTGCTTGAGTTGCTGGATTTTGATGTGTTGAAATTGGATAAGTATTTTGCTGATGAGATGCAAAATTCTAAGATTGTTAGGCATATGATTAGTTTTTTAGCGGATTTAACGTTGAATTTGGAGAAGTGTTTGATTATGGAAGGGATTGAAGATGAGAGTCAGAAAGAGTGGATTAAATCTTTAAATTATCCGAATGTTCTCATTCAAGGCTATTATTATTCAAAACCGATGCCCCTTGATGAAATTAAGGATTTTTTTGTTAAAAGTTAGGGTGAAGGATAGCTGGTATTTTCCATTATATAAGTCGCAGTAATAGTTTCAAAAATCCAAAGAACATACCTAAACGAAATAATTTTAAAAATGATATAAACGCAGCTGTCTTAAGTTATGTTAAAAGGTATTTTATATAGAAGGACTTGTGAGGTGGGTATCTTATAAGTCCTTTTTTTGATTGATTTTAGTTTATCTAGGGTGAGATAGCCTCTATTTTTGTGGGAGCTATTGTATAATAAAGTCTTATGAATCGCATCATAAAAGAGTATTGAGTAAATGAGAGGGTAATAATATGAGAAAAATAGTGATAGGATTTATGTTTGTGTTGTGTTTATTAGGTGTGAGTGCAGATGGGATTCACGCTGTTGAAGAAAATATACCAGAAAAAATAACGGTTGCTTATTATGAATATGAACCCTATTTTTATTTAGATTCTAAAGGAGATATACGTGGACTTTACCATGATATTATCCAACAATATGCAAAGGATATTGGGTTTGAAGTGCAATATCAGCTTGTAGAATTTGCAGAGGGTGTTGAGCTGACTAAAGATGGGGTCATTGATTTGATGATGGGCGTTCATTTTACAGAAGAACGTGAGGAGGGTTTACTATATTCTTCTTTAGCAATTGGTAAAGAAGAAATGGCAGTTTATACAAAACCTCCCTTTACTTATGGAGATTTACAAGGACTAAGTGGAAAAAAAATTGGACTAATCAATGATGAGGAAAATTCTAAATGGTTATCGAAGGTATTAAGAAGTAAAAATATTGAGGTGGAAGAAGTTTATGTGAATTCTTATCATGAGGTAAAACAACTCTTATTGTTAGGGAAAGTTGATGCAACAATCATGAGTGCGTATAAGAATAAAACCTTAAGAGTAAAGCCAATTTATCATTATTCTGCCGGAGAAGTTTATATGGTCGTAGGGGAAAAAAATCAATCATTATTACAGGCGATTAATGCCCAAAGTGAAAAATATTTAACATCACAGTTTGCGCCCATTACAACCATTTATAATAATTATTTACCAGGATTAGAAAATAAGACTCGTAAACTAATCAATGTGCATACCATTCTTTTATCCAGTTTAATCACAATGTTTGTGTTTTATCCTAAACTTAAAAAAATGGCGATTCGAAAAAAGATTCGAGGTAGATTAAATAGGAATGAGTATATGCCGTATTACCAACCTATTGTTCAGCCGCATACAAATGAAGTGGTTGGATTTGAAGCATTACTCCGCTTAAAACATCCTAAAAAAGGGATCTTAAGTCCATATTTTTTTATGGGAGAAATCGAAGCTTATCATATGTTAGAAGAAGTGACGCTTTGGCTAGTCAAACAGGTCATGGCTGACTATGCACGTATTAGTGAGTTTGAATTAGTTAAGAATAGACATCTTTATATTTCATTGAATCTTTCAACAAGAGAACTTGAAAATCAACTTTTTGTTCAAGAATTAATTGATTTATCAAAGCGCTCAAATATACCAAGCCAAGGTATTTGCTTAGAAGTGGTGGAGAAGTTCTCAATTTCAAATATCGACCATTTAAAGGATGGGATAGGCGTATTAAAACAAAATGGATTTAAGATTGCGATTGATGATTTTGGCGTGGATTATTCTAATTTAAAGGTGCTTGAGTTGTTGAATTTTGATGTGTTGAAATTGGATAAGTATTTTGCGGATGAGATGGGAAAATCGAAAAATGTTAGATATATGATTGAGTTTTTAGCGAGTTTGACGTTGAATGGTGGAAAGAGTTTAGTGATGGAGGGGATCGAGGATGAGAATCAAAAAGCGTATATTAAATCTTTAGGATATTCGAATGTTTTGATTCAAGGGTATTACTATGCAAAGCCGATGCCTCTTGATGAGATTAAGGATTTTTCTGTTAAAAGTTAGGATAATATTTTCATTTGAGTGAATACTATGTCTATATATATCGATCTGTATTTGTATATTTCAAGAAGCTGGTTTTACAATTTTAGTACTTTGATAGGACAGTATCCTATAGTAAAGCTTTAAGTTTTTCCGATGTAAAAAATTATCTACCCTTATATATAGATAAGTTTTTTATATTTCAAGAAGCTGGTTAGAAATCTTAAATACTTGGGTATTGTGAAATCCTATAGTCGTAGTAGACGTTTTTTAAAAATGGCTTAAAACTTACTGTGACTAATGTATCGTAAAGTTATATGATAGAGGTGGGCTCATATGTTTGTTGTCTTATTTTTAATTGTTTCAATCATTGTTTTGGTGTTATTTTTCTTTAATAAACTTAGAGTCACACATATAAATGCGAATAGTTTGCTTAACTGGGTCAAGTGGTATGCTCTATTTTTACTGGTATACTTTATTTTATCTTCAAATAGTTATTATGTTAAACCAACGGATCCGATGTTATTAGAAATCATTAACTTAAGTGTCCTCGTCCTTATTTCATTTGGGATGATTCTGTATGTCAATCAATATGCGATGGATAAAATAAAAGAACGCAAGTTGCAAGAAATGGCCATCGCCTACGCTCTTATGGAAAATGAAATGAGACAAAAGGAATCTGAACTCGATCCAAACTCAATTCGAAAGTAACACTAGCCACAGAATTAATCTTTGTAGAATGAAATAATGGTGACGGCGGAAATTCATATTAACCTTCTGTGTCTAATGATAAAAAGAGACTGCCCCTAACATGACGTTTAAAATGTGTCAGTTAGGGGCAGTCTCTTCTATATATAAAATATGTTACGACATCTTTTTATCTTCACT
>JBOFCV010000235.1:0-6448 GCA_051646305.1 Turicibacter sp. | reverse complement strand
GATGAGCAAATTTTCGTCATAAAAGAACCAAAAACTGGCCGACTAGGATTTTGTTCAATCATGGGTTCGCTTAATCAAGAACCAGGAATTATGATTTATGAAGGGCTTGAGGGACTTCGAAGTTATCAAAATTTCTTGAACGATGACCGATTTGATCCGACGCATCCCTTAACGTTAAAGAAATATTTACGACAAGTATGCTTAGTCGCGTGCTTTGTGGATCGAGACGAATTATCAAATGATGACTACGAACAAACAAAAGAATTAGGCTACAGCTTTAGAGGTCGTGGCCAGTGGCTTCAATTTAGAAAACACGTCAAAGGATCTCATGAGTGGTTGGTCACAGAAGAAGCAGATATAAAGTTTTTAACTCATTGTTTAGAACAAGCCACACAATTAGCCAAGGAAGTGAAGTCTAAAAAGTTAGAAATCACAGTAGAAAATAACCCGTTTCTTTGTCAGGAATTAATCGCAGGAAACTGGGAATCTTCTCTTCAAACATTTGAAGAAAAAATAGAACAAGCCTACATATATCGAAACGAATTAATGTTACATAAATTAAAAAAACTTCCGAAAACACAGATGGTATGGGAAGGGATTCAATTTTATGTACAAAATCCCGTTTTTGAACCGAAACTTGATCGTTTTATCTATCCCTTTGTGACAGCGATTTTAAATCGTACGGACTCCTTGTGCTACGTCACGCTTGTTAATGAATCAGAAGATGAAGTTTTAGGGCAACTGAGTGAACGATTAGCGCAAACGATGATAGAAATCAAACTTAGACCTTCAAAGATAATCGTTGAGGATCAGGTGATGAAAGAGATGATTCAACAGTTCTGTGAATCATTGCAAATCGCGTGTGAAGTTTCAAATGACTTAGAAGTCGCTTATGAATTTATGGAGTATATGCTAAATCCGACGCAGAACGACATGGCGGGGTTAGACTTCGATTTGGGTGATATCGAGGAGTTACTAGTAGAAATTGAAGAAAATTGTGCAGATGTTTTAGTTTCATCGCTTGCTGATGAAATGTCTCCTAAAGAAATGCAACATTTCACCTCTAATATCATTCATTTTGCGATAGCTATGTATCAGTTATTTGAGGAATTTGATGAGAGCTGGTCAACCGAAAATGCAAAAGAGGTTTGCCTAAATATTTTACCTTCTGCGTTGCCAAAAGAGGAATATAGCTGTTTAGGGAAGAATTTATATCACTATATTGAATATATGAAATTCGAAATGGATATGGCGTTTGAAGATGAGTTGCTAACGGATATTCCTAAATGGTTTAAATGGTAAATAGATAAGTTGTGATAAAGGAATACAGCCTAAAATATTTAGTAGAACATGTCAATCATTTTTTATCTGCCTGAGTTATAACTAAAAAAATTTTCGACATACATGTTGAAGAAGTTACTTGTTAAAAAACAAGTAACTTTTTTTCATGATTTGAATGAAATAACACATGATATAAAGGTAATGTTGCAAAAGATAAGAAAATGTCGAAAAAACAAGGTCATCATGAAGGTAAAGGATGTTGATCCGAAATGAAGAAAAATAAAAAATATGTGAGAGATTTTAAACAATTAAAAGACCAACTTTCTCAAATTAAAGAAGTTGCAACACATACGAAGATTGCAAATCTTTGGAATCATGAAGCAGCTGTTCGTAAAAAGTTAAGAATTCTTCGTGAGATGGATGGACAACAGATCAAAGAATATAAATTTATTTATCATGAGTATCAAAAGCTATTACACACGATTTCTGTGCGTCTACTTGCTGATTATAATGAAAAAAACAAAACACATTTTGAATTTGAACACATCATAGCGGAACATAAAAGAGAATATTTAAGTTCTGGCATTTTGACAGCACTGGTGAGTGCTCATATTCCCAAGTTAATGTCAGATTCATTTAAAAAATACTTCCCAGAGAATCCAAAAGATGAATATCTTGAAGCCAGAAAGATGAAACGCAAGATATATTTGCATCTAGGAGACACCAATACGGGAAAAACCTATCAAGCCATTCAACGATTAAAGTTAGCTCCTAATGGGATTTATTTAGCACCGCTTCGAATTCTTGCCTTAGAAATTTATGAGCGATTAAATGTTGAGGGTGTGCCCTGTACGTTGCTAACAGGTGAAGAAGAAATGCTGATTCCAAATGCGAATCATCAAAGTTCAACCGTTGAGAAGTTAAATATTAATAAGTCGTATGATGTTGCTGTTATTGATGAAATTCAAATGCTTGGTGACAATTCTCGAGGTGCCGCTTGGACGCGGGCGTTATTAGGGTTGCGATGTCCAGAAATTCATGTGTGTGGGGCAAAGAATTCACGAGATATTTTACTTGCTATTATTAATGATTGTGGCGATGATTTTGAAATAAAAGAGTATGTACGTCAAGTACCACTACAAATTGAAAAAGAGCCTTTTTCATATCGTGACGTTAAAAAAGGTGATGCGTTAATTTTATTTTCTAAACGCCGTGTTCTTCAACTGGCAAAAGATTACCGTGAAGCGGGCATTCATACGAGTTTGATTTATGGAGACTTACCACCGGAAGTAAGGAAGATGCAATACCATGATTTCATAGCTCAAAAAAATGATGTACTCGTTTCAACGGATGCCATTGGTATGGGGGTGAATCTTCCTATTAGACGGATCATCTTTATGAATACCAAAAAATTTGATGGTGAAGAGGAAAGATGGTTAACGTCTCAAGAGGTCAAACAAATTGGCGGGCGTGCGGGTAGAAAAGGAATTTATGAGGTAGGATACGTCGGAGGACTTGGAAATAGTTATTCCTTTATTAGAGATAAAATTGAGCAGGTGGATGAGTTAATTTTAGAAGCTGTTATCGGACCTAGTGAGGCATTGTTAAAAATTGAGGGACTCCCTTTAAAAGAAAAGCTAGCGCTGTGGAGTACGAATCCTGTTGAGGTTGACCTGTACCGTAAAATGGATATTCGTGATTTTATTTTAATTTTGGATGAAATAAAACGGTTCAAGTTAGATGAGAAAATTGAATGGATGTTGATGAAGTTGCCCTTCGATGTTCGTAATGAAGAAGTGTTTAGCACGTTTATTCAGTATGTGGATCGTGTATTTGTGCAACAGGAAGAACTGTTTAAGCCCATGCAGTTTGATGAAAGTTTGGATGAATTAGAAGATTACTATCAAAAGGTTAATCTATACTACTCATTGGGAAAAAACTTTGATTTTCCATTTGATGTTCAATGGGTTTATGATGAACGAATTCGTATTAGTGAGTTAATTAATGAATTATTAATAGGTGGAAAATACTAAAATGGGTTGTAAACGTAAGGATTGGAATGTGAATCTTAATCTTAATTGATTAAGATTTACGTTTCTTTTGTGCTATATATAAGATAAAAATAGGTCAGGTTGTTTAGGAAGAGAGCGACCCATCTGAAACAAACTAATGGCGGGTTTATAAAAAAATGGTTATAATAGATAAGTCTAGATAAGTTTTATACATCGGTAAAACTTTTAACTAGACTATAGAATAACGTCGTACCAAGGCATTCCTTGTTTAATAGTTGCTAGTTAAATGTAGATTATTTATCTGTTTCTATATAGATAAGTCACCATCATTTTTTCTTTTTTAAAAGGTGTTAAAGACAAGGATACCTACTTTATATCGTTCTAAACGATTAGAGTGAGCTAGGTATGTAAGATCAATTTCTATTTATAATAGATAGGATTGAGGAAAGGAGCTGTTCAAGATGAAAAATATCGTTTTTCCAGATTATAATCGCAGTATTTTAAATAATATGGCGTCTGTTATGAAATATTATGGGGTCCAAACGGACTACAGTACATTACCTGAGGTTGATGAAGCATTAGCAAAAAAATATAAAAATATTGTGTTTATGGTGTTTGATGGGATGGGCGTGGATATGCTTCAAAAAAATCTTGCCAGTACTAATTTTTTGAATAAACATATGGTTTGTGATGTGACATCCGTGTATCCATCAACCACAACGGCTGCTATGACTTCATATTATGCTGGAGTATCACCGAATGAACATGGTTGGTTAGGATGGTCACTTTATTTTAAAGAATATGGCCGTTGTATTGACGCCTTTTTAAATACAGATAGTTACAGTGGTGAATTACTGGAGGGTGATTATGCCTCTTATTCCATGATGCCATATACTATGATTCTTGATACGATTGAAGAGGTGACGGAGAATAAAATAGCTACCTATATGATGCAACCTAACTATTTGATGTATCGTGGAAAAGGACGAAACGTTGGGGTTGCAAGTGTTGAGGATATCAGTAAAAATGTAGTGGAGTTATGCCGACAAGAGGATGAAAAATTCATTTTTGTTTACTGGAATGATCCAGATAAAACGATGCATTCGACAGGGTGTTATTCAAAGGAAACAAAGTCAGTTGTCAAACAAATCAATGATGAGATTGCAAAAATGAGTGAGTGTTTAGATGATACTCTCGTTATTATTTCAGCAGATCATGGCTTAATTGATATTGAAGAGACGATTGCTTTAAACGAGATAGAGGAATTGGATGAATGCTTTACTATGCCTCCATTTATTGAAAAACGCGGGATGTCATTCTTTATTAAACCTGAAATGAAAGAGTTATTTAAAATAAGATTTGAGAAGCGATTTAGTAAAGATTTCATTTTACTAACAAAAGAAGAAGTTTTTGACAAAGAACTGTTAGGAAAAGGTATTTCCCATCATAAGACAAAAGATTTTATCGGAGATTATCTTGCTTGCGGAATTACGAATAAGATGATTGATTATGTGCCAAGAACGAGTAAAGGGAAACTTGAAATCCCTGCTATGCATGCTGGTCTGACATTTGAAGAAATGGTTGTACCGATTATTATGATTGAACGTAAGAAATAAGACATTTATTCTGAATAGACAAAGAATCACCTCACAGCAAACGCTATGGGGTGATTTTTTGCATAAAAACTGCAAGTTTTTAATAAACTATACTCAAAGTCTTACGAATAAGGGTGCCGCAGATGAATAAAAAGATGAAGTATATGATGATAGTGATGTTAATAGTGGGATGTTGTGGTGTTGGATTTTACAGCTATCAAATGGCGTTGCCAAGATTAACAGTTAGCTTTTTGTTAGATAGCCTGAAGCATTCAGATTATGATCAATTTGAGCTAGAAATTATGGAAGCAACGAAAATATATGAAAGAGAGTTGCTAGATTCAGTGTTCTCTACAGTGGACTATGAAATACTTGATTCAAGTATTAATGGGAACATTGCTTATGTGACACTTAATTTGACTCATATCGATATTGAAAAATTGATGACGACGCACTATGATGTCGTAATTGAAAATTCAATAAAGAATATTGGTTCGACTCTAGCGGATATTGCAAGTGGTGGAATTAAGAAGTTTGGTGCGAATGCATGTCTAGCCTTGCTTCAAGATGAGAGAATTAATCAACCTTATATGACGAGTGAACTAACATTGACGTTAAAAAAGGTAGATGGAATGTGGATCCCTCATATAGATGAGGAGGTGGTAACCTCAGTTTTTGGAGGATTAAAATAGAAAAATAGAGGAAAGAGCGGAAGGCTCTTTTTATTATACCTTAAAAGAAATAACCTGACCTGACACACTAGGCGAAACTAATCATAGACTATAAAAGGAGTTTAAAGGAGGAGTTTTGTGGAAAATAATAAATTTATCATCATCAGTACCGCTTTTGGAGATGTCGATCATGATTTATTTTGTGAGAAAGTTACACTTTCGGGTGAGTTAGAAGAAAATGATAGCCAGTATATGAATAAAATTCAATTGACTATTTTAAAGCATGATAATAAAAAAAATGTCTTTGATTTAGATATCGAAGGCTATCAATTCCACTTGTTTTTAGGGAACTTTTCTGACGATAAAAAAAACCAAATCTTGATAACAGGAGAATCAGGTGGAAGTGGTGGGTACGCTATAGCAAGATTATACCAAGTAGAAGGTAATCAACTTAAAGTACTACTTGATGAGGAAAGTATTGCTAAGCAACTAACGTATCAAGCAACCTATTTAAAAGGTGGGGGGGCGAGGGTTATTTGTGAGGAAACAAAGAAGAAGTATATCATTGATATTCGAAAAAACTTTTCTAACTACCTAGCTCTTGTCTATGATAAGCAAGGAAATATTCTTCCAGAAATTACACCCGATGTCTCATTTCCCAACACAATTTATCCTATTTTATTGCCATATAAGGACTATTATAGTTTGCAAGTACAACAACGCATTATCGGAGTATCTAATGCTGATACATTGGGTGCTATCCAAACTGTTATTGAGGTCGCAAAGAATCATGAGATAAATTTGGAATACCAGTATCTGCTCGAATTTGGGCAGGAAGTAAAATAATGGAGTTTTTATGTTTTATAGACGGATGTATCAATTATTAAAC
>JBOFCV010000206.1:0-2494 GCA_051646305.1 Turicibacter sp. | reverse complement strand
ATGTAATAATATGGAAAATAATTTTGATTTATAGTATAGTTAAGTAAATTGGAATAGTCCAGTGAGATTAAACTGGATGGGAAGAGGATTTAAATGGAGATGAAGCAGTTAGTATTAGATTTTTGGGAAGATGTTCTCAAGCAAAACCCAATCAAACTTCAAACATATTTTGAGTCAAAGGCAATAATTAATTGGCATAACACGAATGAAAGTTTCACGCCAGAAGAATATATTAAAGCAAACTGTGAATATCCTGGAACATGGCTTGGAGAAGTTGAGCGGTTTGAACGACTTGATGATTTAGTCATTACCGTGACAAGGGTTTGGTCGGTAGAGGATAACATCTCGGTTCACGCGACATCATTTATTAAATTTTGCGGAGAAAAAATCATAAGGTTAGATGAATATTGGGGAGATGATGGAGATGCTCCTCAATGGAGGCAAGATAAGAAGATTGGAAAACCCATCAAGTAAATTTACCTGAGCCTAAAAAAATGGAATTAACAAAGAAAGAGTAGACAAGACCGTGATGGTTTGTCTACTCTTTCTTTGCTCGAATGTATTAGGTTTGATAGGGTGAACCTTCATTTAATGTAAGAATATCAAGCCGATATGTATAATTTTCATAAATAATATCAGTGCCACTCTTTTTAAAACTTCCTTCTTTTTCAATCATAAAATCAAGCTTTTTTAACACAGTATTGGAACCCGTGTTTAATTTTGCAACATCAGCAGTTAGATACTGTGCTCCGTTTTCTGTACAAAAACAACACAATGCTTTTACCAATTCGGTAGCATAACCTTGACGCCAATATTTTTTATGAATGGCGTACCCTAAGTCCCAATGGCGGTTATCTTCACTCGGAACCGCACTACACGTTCCAATATAACTTTCATTTGCTTTGGAAATAGCTATAAAATAATAACAGCCAGCATAAATTTCCACCTGATCTTTCCAGTTTAAATAAGACTCACCCGCTTTTTCCCGCGGTGGATCAGACAAATATTTTCCCATTTCCTCATCCAACCAAATATCTAAACAAAAGTCAGTATCCTGTTTTTTAGTCTGTTTAATAATTAAACGATTTGTTTCAAAAGCGATCATTCTCACTCAATCCTTTCTCATATTACCTTAAAAAATCTAACCGCACAGAAGCTAGATGTGTGTAAAGTCAAATGAAGATAGTCGTCTGTTAATAGAATATGTTAACGATTAGTGAGCACACGAGTTGAAAGGTACGCTCATTTATTACATTTAAATGTTAAAAACGAGTGGATTATTTTATATAGGTGATTAATTAAAAGGAAATGGCGCCACTAAGATAAATAAGATCCATATCGCCACAGACCCCAAAATAATTTGAACTTTCGAAGAATTAGGATGCGTTTTGTATAGATGGATGAGTTCACGTTGACCTAAGATAAGGATGATCCCATAAAGACAGAAAATGGTAAAGTTTACGGGTTGATTGGGATTGTTAAATAGGTAATTTTGAATGAGTTTAATAAGTAAGATGGAAATAAGACTGATTGACATTAGTTTCTGGGGTAGTATTCGCAATTTCGATGCTCCTTTCTGATTTATAAATTTGAATAGTTAGAAAAACCATGCAGTTGGTAAATAGAATAAATAAGGTGCAGTAAAGATGGCAAGACAGAGGGATACTATTTTTTTTTGCTGATCAGTTAGATCGGATGATTTAAAACAAATAGAATAATTAAACCAATAAATGAAACATGCCGTTATGATGACACACGCTGTGACCCATAATGTGGAATAAATACTTTCAAATGGTTGATAACTAATCGCATTAGAGATATTTTTATACCACCATTGACCTAATTCAGTTTCGTAATCAAACGAAATAAAAGTGGAGAATAACATCGCCAATGTTCCAATGAAGTCCGCAATAAATCCAAAGACCCAAACTTTAAAAATAACGGCCATCGCCTGTTTTTTGATATCTTTTATTTTTAGAAGATACAAGGTTATGAAAATGACTAATAAATCAATAATAAAGTTTGCAGGGAAAACAATCAGCCACGTCATTGGAAATAACCATAACAGCCAGATTGGAAAAATTAAATTGTAAATTTTAATACCTGTACGTTGATTCATTTGAATGCCTCCTACATTAATCGGTCAGTTAAATGGGATTATAAGGTGCTAAAAAGAGTTTAATGAACTTTTTGATTAGTATACCATAATTATATAAATTTTTCTAATTTATGGTAATTCTAATGGAATTTTATGGAGGAAGGGTGGGAAAGTAAGTTGACAGTGGTTTTGCCTCAGGCCGAAATGTATGAAGATGAACTGTTTCGCTATGAAAATATGCCGTCGGATGCGCCAAGTGTGTCCTTAGAAGAAGCCATTGAAAAGTCGCAGAAACGTTTGATGGTGGTTAAAAAAAACACAGATGGTAGCCTGACGTTACGAAGCCACCAATTTATCAAAGAATAGGAATTTGAAATTGAAACACAATGTGATAAA
>JBOFCV010000187.1:0-5578 GCA_051646305.1 Turicibacter sp. | reverse complement strand
AAACGTTTCATAAATGTTATTTTTATTCCATTTAGAACATATTATTTTTTTGAGTTGAAAATGAAACGTTTCAGAAATGTAATGGAGGGTCAAATATGGCAAGGAAAACAGATTATAATACCATAGCGAAACAAATCTTGCAATTTATTGGTGGAGAAGAAAATGTAATTAGTGTGGCAAGTTGTGCAACACGATTACGCGTTGTCTTAAAAGACGATAAGATGATTGATTTAGATCAAATAGAAGAAATGGATATTATTAAAGGAAGTTTCAATAACGGGGGTCAATTCCAAATCGTCCTTGGAACAGGAATTGTTGACCACGTTTATCGTGAATTTATCAACATCACAAATCTTGGAGAAATAAGTAAAGAAGAATTAAAAGAAGCCGCTGGTTCTAAATTAAATATTTTCCAACGTATCTTAAAGTCATTAGCTGATGTCTTTGTTCCAATCTTACCTGCCCTTGTTGCAGCCGGATTATTAATGGGTATCAATAATGTCTTAACTGCTCAAGGTTTATTTATTGAAGGAAAATCAATTATACAGGCCTACCCTGCTATCGCTGATCTTGCTGATATGATTAATATTTTCTCTAATGCGGCCTTTGTCTTCTTACCTGTTTTAGTCGGGTTCTCTGCTGCTAAGATATTTGGTGCCACACCTGTTCTTGGAGCTGTTATCGGAGCCATTATGATTCACCCTGATTTATTAAATGGGTATGGATACGGAGAAGCTCTTTTAAATGGAACGGTTCCTGAATGGAGTTTATTTGGTTTTGGGATTGCTAAGGTTGGGTATCAAGGAACAGTCTTACCGATTATTGCGTCTTCTTATGTTTTAGCACAAATTGAACGTCGCACACGAAAAATTGTTCCCCCTATGTTTGATAATATTATAACGCCATTAATCTCGGTTTTATTAACAGCCGTTTTAACATTCATTGTTATTGGACCAGTTATGCGCCTTGTAGGTGATGGATTAACAGAAGCTGTTATGTTCTTATTCTTTAACTTAGGACCACTAGGTGGAGCCATTTATGGACTTGTTTATCCTCTACTAGTTATTACGGGGATGCACCATAGTTTAGTCACAGCAGAAATGCAAATTTTATCAAACATCGGAACATTAGGTGGATCACCAACCTTCGTTGTTGTTGCCGCATCAAATGTTGCTCAAGGGGCTGCTGCTTTTGCAGTGATGTATATGATGAAAAAGAATGTGAAGATGAAAGGTTTAGCCTCAGCAGCTGGAACTTCAGCTTTACTTGGAATCACTGAACCGGCCGTATTTGGAGTTAATTTAAAGTTAAAGTATCCATTTATCGCAGCCTTAGTGGGATCTGCAGTAGCGAGTGCATACGGAACATTTATGCATGTTCTATCTGTCTCTCCCGGACCAGCAGGTTTACCAGGTATTGTTGTGATTCGACCTGAATCTATGGTTCAATATATGATTTCTTTAGCTATCGCTTTCGCCGTGACATTTGTCGTGACCTTATTATTAGCTAAAAAATTCGGTAAAGAAAACTAAATTTATAGACTAACATTGACTGCTTTGGTGCTCGTTATCCGACACTTAAGCAGTTTCTGTGCGTTAAATACACGATGAAAAATCAGCAAGGAGCATACACATGGAATGGACAAAAGAACAACGTTATAGAAAAATTGAGGATGTTCCGTTAGTAGAAGTACAACAGTTAAAGAAAACCGTAGAGGCTTGCCCTTATCGTCAAACGTTCCACATTCAACCCCCGACAGGATTATTAAATGACCCAAACGGATTCTCATTTTTCAATGGGGAGTATCACCTATTTTATCAGTGGTTCCCACTCGGTCCGGTACATGGTCTTAAGTATTGGTATCATCTGTCATCCCCTGATTTAATCAATTGGAAAGATTGTGGAATGGCTCTCTCACCTATTGAATATTTTGAAAGTCATGGTGTTTTCTCCGGAAGTGGAATTGTTCATAACGACAAGTTACATTTATTGTACACAGGTAATACCCGAGATGAAAACTGGATTCGCACCCCCTATCAATGTCTAGCTATTATGGACGAGTCTGGTTGTATTACAAAACATAAAACGGCCGTCATCAATGGAACGCCGGTAGGATATACCGACCATTTCCGTGATCCTAAAGTCTTTAAACTTGATGAGCAATTCCATTGCTTAATCGGAGCACAAACGGTTGATCAAATAGGAACAATTGTCGCTTATGAATCAAAAGATTTAATTTCATGGAATTTTTCAGGTGAAATAAATAAGTCGTTTAAAGGGAATGGATACATGTGGGAATGTCCTGACTATTTTACGCTAAATAATAAAGGCATTTTAGTTTTCTCCCCTCAAGGAATGGAACCGGTCGGTGATAGTTATCAAAACATTTTCCAATCTGGTTATTTAGTCGGTGATTTGATTGATTTTAACACGGGTTCATTTAGTCATGGTGATTTTTTAGAGCTTGATCGTGGCTTTGAATTCTATGCCCCGCAATCAATGGAAGATGAAGCTGGACGCCGTTTATTAGTCGGCTGGATGGGACTACCTGATGTAGAAACAGCAACTGAAAAAAATAATTGGGCACACTGTTTAACTGTTATTCGCGAATTAACATTACACGGTGATAAACTCATTCAAAAACCAATTAAAGAATTAGAAAAATTACGCAAAAGCGCTCGTAGTGCAAGTACCTACTTAAACGGTGAAGAAATTAACCTACCTGAATTCAATGGTCAAGTTTATGAACTAATGTGTGAGTTCACCGAATTTACAGGTCAACAATTAGGGATTAAACTTCGTAAAAGTGACACAGAAGAAACGGTCTTCTATTACGATTTAAATGATAAAAAATTAGTGCTCGATCGAAGTCTTTCAGGTGTTATCTGTGGAAAAGAATTTGGTACGGTAAGAAAATGTGACTTTGATGCAAAAACATTAAAACTTCAAATCTTTGTAGATGTTTCATCCATTGAAATTTTTGTTAATGATGGTTTAGAAGTCTTTACAACACGCATCTTTACACAAGAAGAAAGCACAAACATTAGCTTCTTCGCTGATGGATGTGCCACACTGAACGCCCAAATGTGGAGTTTAAACTAGAAATATTTCATACGTTATCGTTGATATTTTCTACTTTATTGAAACCTAAAGATATATTACTTCTTCGAAGGATTTGATATGAAATTCTTTATAGGATCGGCTCATCTTTTTTTACGAGAATGGACCGATCCTATCACAACAAAAGAAAAAGGAGCGTGACTAAAATGGCTAAAGTCATTTGTCCAGGCGAATTATTAATCGATTTTATTTCATTAGAAAATGGAAAAAGCTTAATTGATGTTGAAAAATTTCAAAAGAAAGCCGGTGGAGCTCCAGCAAATGTCGCAACTGCCTTAGTAAAACTTGGTGCAACTGCACAGTTTGTTGGCACTGTTGGGACAGATTCATTCGGTAAATTCCTACTTCAAACACTAGAAAAATATAACGTGGGGACAACGCATGTCATCAAAGACCCAACTGCTGCTACAACAATTGCCTATGTTTCAATCGATCAAGATGGAGAACGAGATTTTGAATTTATGCGCGGAGCTGACGCAAACTTAGTGGCAACTGATCTTGACTTTGATAATTTTAAAGAAAGTAAAATCATTCATCTAGGAAGTGCCACTGCCCTATTAGGTGGAAATTTATATGACACGTATTTAAAATTTATTGAATTTGGTTTAAAAGAAAATAAATTCATCTCTTTTGATCCTAATTATCGCGATGCACTGTATCACGATAAACATCAAATGTTCATTTCACGTTGCAAAGAAATCATCGCTCATGTTGACTTAATTAAAGTATCACAAGAAGAAGGAGAACTTATTACAGGTGAAACCTCTTGTGAAAAAATCATTGCCTCATTGCATAATCTGGGTGCAAAAATAGTGACCTTAACACTCGGTGGCAAAGGCTCATTAGTTTCAATCACTAACATCCATACCGTTGAAAGTATTAAAGTAACCATGATTGATTCAACCGGTGCAGGTGATGCCTTTATCGGTGCCTTATTATCACAAATTGCTTCACTAGACGATAGTAAAAGTATCTTAACAAACGAAGCACAACTAGTAGAATTTACAACAAATGCAAATAAAGTGGGTGCCATTACCACAACAAAACTAGGAGCTCTAGACTCAATTCCTACGTGGGATGAAGTTTTAGGTTATACGGGATAAGTAAACATTAAAGAGGTCATCATCCACAACTGGATCATGACCTCTTTTTATAACGCTATTCAACAATTAGATTGCATCTAACTCCCAAACTTCTATTTTTTCAATCAATTGATTAGCTTCTCCAAATAATTTTAGGTTTCGATTATTTTGATTGCTGTATTGACGAAGTGTCATTGATTTCTTTTCATTTAAAAATACTTCAACCATAGAATGGTCTAAATACAGGGTAAAGGTCAATTTATTAGAGTTTACTTCTACCATATCAATCTCCCCACGATATCTTCCAATCTCACCTAGCTCATTTCGCACGCCATACTTATAAAACTGTTTTTCATAATAAACGTGAAGTCGTTTCCCCTCGTCATAACAAACACCCAAACCAAATTCAGACTGGTCTAACACCACTGTTACTTTTAATTCTAGCATATTACTTTTGATCAATTTCAGTTGTTCATTTACATCATGTAAAGAAACACTTTCTATATCCAGATGTTTTTTACATCTGAGATTTTCTAATTCTTTAATCGGTCTTACCCCTAAACACCCATCTTCGTGTGCAAACAATTCAATCGGTAATCCACCATTGTGGGCCCATCCTGAACAATATTCCTCTTTAAAGTGTCGTTTCCCTTGGGCAATCGTAAAGAAAACACTTCGTTTGTCAATAGTAACAAATCCACTTCCCCCTGTAAATGTTCCATAACCTAAATCTATTAATTTGGGCAACACATGATCAGGAACAAATTGATAGTTTTCCTTATCCCAATGACCTTCAAAATAATAAGTTTCAACCACATCATCATCAATTTGACAAGAACAGAAACATAAAATATGCTTCGTAATTTCATTTTCACTATTTCTTATCGGTAATAAAACAGGTAACTCCCATACATGTCCTACTTCTTGACATAATAAAAAATCATAATTCATTATAAACCCACGATAAATCCAATCTTGCATATCAACAGATGTATAAAGTACCGCATTTCCACCGCCGTTATTAGCATCACCCGTTCCAATTAACATGTACCAACTATGATCCTCTTTCCAAACAAATGGATCTCTAAACTCTCCAAACCAACCGACTTCTTGTGTTTGTTTAACGATTGGATGATTTTGTTTTTGCCACTTTGTTAATTTGACATCTCCACTCTTTAAATAATCAGATTTAGCAATCGCAACCATTTGATTAGGATATTGACGATCATCTCCAGCCGTATAAAAAATAGTTGGGATACCACACTCATCCACACAACACGTTCCTGACCAACAACCATCTTGATCTATTTTACCTTTTTCACTTTCTAAGGCTAACTCTAACTCCTGCCAGTGAACCATATCCTCACTAATTAAAT
>JBOFCV010000178.1:0-1877 GCA_051646305.1 Turicibacter sp. | reverse complement strand
AATGCATTGTCGTAAAAATCCATACTCCATCCTGTTACAGATAATAATTCAGAGCGAGATGCAATATCATCAATCATTAATCCAGGTGAAAATGCTCCAATATGACTAAATGTTTCATGATATTTTAAGCCATTAATTAGCGCCCCGTAGCCACCCATTGATAATCCTGCGATAAACGTATCTTCTTTTTTATGAGATAGTGGGAACATTTTTCTAGTAAATTCAACTAATTCATCCGCTACATAAGCCCCATAATTTTCACCACGACTTGGTTTATCAACATAAAACTGATTTTCTCCAGACGGCATTATAACGGCTAAATTGTGTTCTTCTGCCCATCGTTGGATTCTTGTTCCTGATAAATAATCAGTATAATTACCAAATGCCCCATGTAGAAGATAAAGAGTTTTTAAAGGTTTTGCTTCAACGACTTCCTCTTCCCCAAAAGAGATTTTATCTAGGGGAATAATTGCATTGAAAGTTACTGTTCTTGATAACATTTTTGAAATAAAATTTACTTGTACTAAAGCCATATTATTTTTCCTCTTTTCCTGTAATTGTTATAGATTTTGTGTTATCACTCGATATATTCGAAACCGATCACAAAAAAATGTTAGCACGTTTTCAGATTAAAAAAACGGCAGAACCTATCTAAAAAAAGGTTGTTTTCTGCCGCTTTCTTGTTCCTTATAATCTAACTGATATTTTTTAGGCGTTTGATGATACACTTCTTCAAAAACTCTTCTAAATGATTTTTCATTGGGAAAACCTACTATATCAGATATAACATGAATGGGCTTATCACTGTTTAACAACAGTTTCTGACCCTTGTCAATTCTCACAAGTTGAACATACTTCATCACACTAATCCCTAAACTTTTTTTAAATAATTTACTTAAACTATTGGTTGAAAGATGAAAAGAATTCGCTATTTCAGCAACAGATAATTCATCTGCTGAATTCGTTTGGATATAATTAATAATTGGTTTAATTTGTCCTAAATTTCGTTGGTAAACATTTGAATTAATAGGTGTTGTCTCTTCATGCATCCAATCTTTTGCAATTAGATAAATTAATTCATAGGTAATACTCATTAGCTGGATTTCTGATAATGGAAGTATTTCTCTTCTTACTAAATGATAAAAACGACTTAATACTTCTCTTAACTCATTAAGCTCTTTCATTTTCCCATGAGGATGATTAGTAAAGCGCATGTATTCGAAATTAGGAATTAGTTTATTCATGATTTCATAGGGAATTTGAATAGTTAAAGCTTCTAAATCCACACAATAACTAGAAACAGCGCCATGAACTTCTGCTGAGTTTATTAATAAAACTGTTCCTGCTTCAGTTTGATAGGTTGTGTTATTAATTGTATAGTTCTCTATCCTTCCTGAGTAAGTATATGATATCTCAAAGGAAGTATGCCAGTGAGGTAAAATAGTGGCTGTAGAATGATCATCTCGATGAATAATCCAATTTATAGGTAATAATTTATGGGTATATTCAATAAACTCATGTTCAAGTGTCATATTTTTACTCCTTAATTATTTTGTAAGCAAAACTCTTTTGGTGTTTGGCTCTCATATTTTTTAAAGACTTTTATAAAGTAACTGACATCTGTAAAATGTAGTAATGAACTAATAGTTGTTAAATCGTATTGATTGAAGGCAAGTAATCTTTTACTTTCTTCAATTTTTTGTTTCATAATATACCCATTGATTGTCATACCTGTTTCTTGTTTAAACAACTTTGACAAGTGAGATTTAGAGTAGTTTGTACTACTGGCAACCATAGGAATAGTTAATGGCGAATAAATATTTTGATGGATAAACTCACAAGCTTTCTTAATGCTCTTAGAATAATTAATATACTTA
>JBOFCV010000161.1:0-5383 GCA_051646305.1 Turicibacter sp. | reverse complement strand
TTATATCTAAACTTAACCTTTGCGAATATATCTAATGAGTAATCTAAAAAATAGATAGGTTCTAATAATCGGTATGGATTTCCAAATCATCTGAACAGACTCTAATAGAAATTGCACCGTCCCATGAATAAACTCTGGCACCGTATAGAGTTGCATTCATTTCATCCCCCTTTTCATGATTCCCAACGATACATTATATTTTTTATAATGCCACTCTAGACTTATTTGTAGATTTTTAAGTTAATATAAATTTTAGATTATTCAATCGCATCTACTCTTATTAACTAAAAACTAGAGTGAGCGTGGTCTTTTGAATCAAACAGTAAATAATACACTGATTGTAGTTTCTGTCCTTTTAAACCTCTATCTTAATTTATCATTTTCGCTTAGCTTATTTTATAGCATTCTCGTCTTTCCCTAATAACCATTGTCTCACGCAAATTAATCTTTGTTAGAATTAGCTGTTTTCTCTTCATTTTTTAAAACCGTTTATACTTTTCACTCTCTTAATATCAATTGAATCTGTGATTTGAGAAACATTCCTCTGCTACATAAATTAAACCAGGACGATATGAGGTCTGGTTTGAACTAGAAACGCTATGAACAGTCTATTTTAAAATAATATTATTCAAACCTAGCAAAATAAACGAGTTACTATCTACTACAGGTAATAAAACTAGATATTATTTACCTGCCTATAAAGCTTGAACACCCTGATATGACGACAGCCTATTGATGCAGTAAAGGTTTAAAAATCCAAAGAACATACGGAGTCTAATATAGAACTAAGGACAACTTCATGTTGTGAAGCCAATAGAGTTATTTAACTGACATTCAATTTTTTAGCTACCGCCATTCACGGTAAAATACAGCTAGAAGACTTTCTTTATAGTTATTATAATTAATCGTGGTAAATAAGTGTGCTCGTTTTTTATAGTAACGAACGATCCCCCAGCAAATAAAAATAACGAAAGCATAGTTGCCTAGTAGCCACATCCACCCATCTAAATCTGTATACCAATTTTTTCCAACAAAAAGGGTCAAATCCTTCGCTAACATAATGAGTATATACGGAATTAAAAATAGAAAAAGCTTACGTTTACTATAGTTTAGTCGATGGAGGAGTGCGTAAAATAATGGAACGGAACAAATTCCAATAGATAAGACTACTGTAGCAACTAATACATTCTGCCAAATCATTATATTTGAAGGGCTCTTAATCACCTGACAAATACTGAATGGTAACAATAGAACACCAGGTATTAAATTAAAAATAACCTTCCCCCCTAACCAAAAGATAAAAAGATAGTGAAAAACCATTGATTTCTTCAAAATTATTCCCCCTAAAAATATAAAGTATCTCTCATGTTAAATATGCCGTTTCATTCCTGTTGGAGTGTGTTGAAATCATTTTTTTCCAACTTCTTGTTGCAAATTGATATTCTCAAATTAAAAAGATATTTTATTTCTGAATTCACGGATAAAACTAATATAATAAAATTCCTTACTCACCATAACGTTTGCTTAGGTAAGTACCCATTTGACAATAAGAAGGTAGAAATCGATTTATACAATTAGTCTTTTAAATCATGAAATGTAATTTACCCTGAAGATTTTTATACTTCTACATATAAAACACCATCAACTCCATATTTTAGCTCATTCGAAATATTTCCATCAAAAAATTCATAACAACCACCAAATGAATTTGGATCCTTCGATAAGCTATTAATAAATAATACTTTTGATTTTAATTTTTTTGCTTGTTTAGCATAATCTTTTTTATGATTCGCTTCAAAATCCTTAATTGAAAAGTTTATATAAAGTGGCCAAAGCGTAATATCTTTATCTAATATCGCTACTTGCCTTACATTTTCCTCATCCCAAAAATCACCACACAACCCTACTGTAAAATGTAGGTGTTTATACTGAAAGGTTGAAAAACTATTACCTTCTCTATAATAATTTTTATCAACAAAAGATTCTTTCCACCCTGGAGATACCCTTTTAAAGTTATATATTATTTCTCCATTATCATTAATCACCATATAGCTACAATATAATAAATCATCATCATTTTCAATCCAACCGAAAGTGGTACAAATACCGATTTCTTTTGCAGATTTACAAATTTGTTGAATAGGTAATGATGATATGTTCAATGCTCTTTCTTTATCTACATCGTAGTTCCAACACAGTGAATCAAATCCCTGTAAAAACGCTTCTCCAAAACATAACATTTCAACATTATTTTGCTTTGCTTCTTTCATCATTTCAACAATTGTTAAACTATTTTGCTGAATATCCCCATTTATAAATCTTTTAGATGCCAAACCGATTTTCATATTGAATCCTCACTATTTATTAACAAAGTTTATTAGATAAAATATTTTCTAAGTGAATTTAATTCTACCTACCCAATACTGATTAGATACTCTATTTTATGTTAAAGACTTACTGTTAGAACATCACCAAGTTTTTTAAACCCTAAACTATATGCCAATTTTTCTGATGCAGTATTCGTGACAGGACATGACCATAATGGACATTTGTTATTTGAAATTATAGATTTTATACACTCATTAGCAACTAACTTACCATACCCACTTCCACGATATTCAGATAAAGTATTAATACCGATTTCTTGTACTTCCTCATTCATATATGGCATATCTGGCCCATCCGAAACACTAACAAGTTTCCCATCTTTGAAGATACCAAAACAAAATTCATTTACGCAGATATCTTGAAAATATTCTTGTAACCATCCATCGGGATTAGCATTTGGGTGCTGCGTTTTAAAAAAGGTGAGATAGTTCTCATAGTCTTTCTCAATTAACTTAACAACACCATCACTTTTGAATTCATTTACAGGGTTGCCAAAATAAAATTTTATTTCTCTAAAAACATTTACGTTAAATGCATTCTCTAAAATATTACTTAGTTCTTGAACACCTATCCCAATTTTTATTTTAGATTTTAGGTTTTCTATCTCATTTATTATTTCTTTACTGTATGAAATAATAATTAATTCCTCATTTACGTAAGCGTAGATTTTAAATGTCTGTGAATATCCTAATTGTGGTTTCTCTCGTTCAGAAGACTCAACAAAAAAAACTCCTTTTTCATTTAATACACTCAAATCTGTTCCAAGCCATTTCGCATAATATCTTTTTGTCATTTCTTTAAAATTCATGTTATGCCTCTCCCTTCATATAAATTATATGGCGTCATAATACCTATACCTATATATTACAATTAAAATCCATTAATCTCCATAATTTGTTCGTGTTTTTTAGCCTCGTTAAGTTACAATAATTTATTAAACTTCTTGTGTGGTTTTATTTAAGTTAAATTGGTATAATTTATTTAATTTATATTTATCGAAATAGTATTTTATCAAGCTATGGGGGAAAATATTGTGACTAAAGAAATATATCTTAACAATCCGTGCAAAACGTATGCATTACCTTATTGGAAGCAAAAAGACATCATAATCCCTGATCATTTTAAAATTATTCATGACAGCGAGTTTAATAAATCATACCTTACTCAGTATTCTGATAAGCAATACTTTAGACTCTTACATAATCTAAATTTAATTAATACATCTCAACTTATAACTGAACCGTATTATATAAGATCTGTTAATTTAAGTTCAGAAAAAGAAATAGTTGTAAACATGATAAATTCATGTTATTCAACTATTTCAGTTGATCTTGTAAAAATAACTAATTGGACAACTGAAACAACTTTCGATAATGACTTGTGGATTTGGATAATTGACGGTATGAGCAACACCCCTGTTGCACTTGGTATAGCTAATTTCGATCCAGAACTAAAAGAAGGTAGTTTAGAGTGGATACAGGTTATGCCTGAATATAGGAGAAAAGGACTTGGGCAGTTAATCGTAACTGAACTATTAGTGAGATTAAATACAAAAGCAACCTTCGTCACAGTTTCTGGCGAAGTAGACAACATGACTAATCCTGAGAATTTATATAGAAAATGTGGTTTTGTAGGACATGACATCTGGCATGTGTTAAGTAAAAAATAGTCTAGTGAATCTTCCTATTTAATGATCGATATTGTTGAAACTTTACTTGTTACAAATAAAAAACACAAGTCTTGTGAGAACCTAAAAAAGGAGCAGATTATCTTTAAAATAATCTGCTCCTTTTGATTTATAATTTTAAGTTTGCAAATGCGTCTGCAAATGGATTGTTAATGGGTTCTTCTTGTTTATTTTGTTGTTTTAAATAATTTTGAACATCGCGTTTAGAGCCTTGTTTTTTCTGCTCTTGTTTACGGTTTGTGAACGTGCTTAACTTCTCACGGTGTCCGCACTGACAGGCAAACATACGCCCTTCCCCTTCACCACGAAGCTCAAGCTTCTTATGACACTTTGGACAACGTGAATTCGTTGTTTGAGATACCACTTTACGACTTCCACATTCGCGGTCTTGACAAACTAACATTTTTCCACGCTTGCCATTCACTGATAACATCAACTTCCCACACTCGCCACATTTAGTCGTCGTCATATTTTCATGTTTATATTTATCTTCACTGCGCTTAATTTCAGCAACTGCCTGCGTTGCATAATCACGCATTTGCGAAACAAACACTTGACGTTTTAGCTTACCGTTTGCGATATCACTTAACTTTTGTTCCCACTGTGCCGTTAATTCCGGTGACTTCAAATCTTGTGGGGCAAGCTCTAACAACTGACGCCCTTTTGATGTCATATGAATATCTTGCCCACGTTTTTCAATCGAGAATGATTTAAATAACTTTTCAATAATATCAGCACGCGTTGCAACAGTTCCAAGTCCTCCGGTTTGCCCAATCGCTTTGATTAACGCTTTATCGGTTGTATCCATGTAGCGCGTTGGATTTTCCATCGCTGATAAAAGCGTTCCTTCATTGAAATATCCCGGTGGTTTTGTGTGGCCACTTGTTTTAGACATTTTAGAAATAGGTAACTGATCGCCTTGATTAATAACCGGTAATGTTTGAACTGTCGCATCTTCATCATCGATTGACGCTGAATTTGCATAAACCGACTTAAATCCTAGATTTATTACACGACGACCTTTTGCTGTAAAGTTTTCTGACCCAATAGCTGCTACGATTTGTGTCTCTTCATATTCAAATGGCGCGCTTAAAACAGCTAAGAAACGCTTCACGACAAGGTCAAATATTTTCTTTTCTTTATCGCTAAGTGATGGCAAAATTGCCGTCTGCTCCGTTGGGATAATCGCATGGTGATCGCTGACTTTATTATCATCAACAAATGACTTGTTCCCAGTGATTTTATGTCTCAGAATATCGGATGCAGCTGCTTTATAAGGGCCAATCTGACACGCTTTAACGCGATCTT
>JBOFCV010000208.1:0-5118 GCA_051646305.1 Turicibacter sp. | reverse complement strand
CCAGAAAGTACCGAAAAATTCGGCGCTAAAAGGTTTAAACATACACTGATGTCCTGTTTGTTAAAGAGCAGGCATCAGGGTAAAGGCGGTCACGATGTACCGCCTAGCGGGGATTTGTAAGAGAGGTGAAGAATTGGTTTCGAGGACTAAAGTCTTAAACGATTTGTACCAAACGTTGCATAGCTCATGCACTATTTTATCGAACTTTCAATCCGCCCTCGCCCAAAATTCATCTCTTCTTTATCAATGGATAAGTGCGTGATGCCCCCACAACTGGTATTTTAAATTAGCAATCGCTGTTCTTCGACTAAAGAGAATGTAATTTGAGCAACAAAATGCTAATCTCATCAACCTAAAATGGACACTATTAAACCCTAGAGAACAAAAAATAGAAGATCCCCCTCATCAGAATAGTAATTATTGTCATACATGTATAATGAGATGAGCATATCACTTCTGTTCAGAAAGCAAAATTCAATGAGCCACTACAATCAGAATGAATTATTGTAGATAGATCAACTGTACCCTTTCAATATTTGACTTACTCAATAAAGCAAAATAGTGATGTAAATTAATACAAAAGAAAACTATAACTTTTAAAAAAAATTGAATAATAATGCAAAAGATAACGCAACCCGATCTCTTAACCGGCGCCTTAGTTGATTAATATGAAGAAGTAAGTATAAATTACCAGCATATCCTTTTTTTAGTCCGCACCTTACAATTGAAAGGTTTTGCAACAGCAAGTGCTCTGAAATTTTTGTAATTTGATTGCGATACCATTTCCCTTTTATCAATGCTAGCCTTTTTTTTGCAGCTCTAATACTGTTATTAGTTCCCACTTGGTTATTCGCATGTTGTCTGTAGCGCATCATAGGTCTAGCATCAATAAACCAACGATAACCGAAATTACAAGAAAACGCATAGATTAGCCAGTCGTGGAGAGCAATATCATGAGCGATATTATCATAACGCTCAACGAGCCAAGTTTTAAAGTGTATCGCGACATTCCGCCTAAGCACGTATGTACAACCAGGCCCTGCAGCTTCAAATAAATAGTCCCATTTTTTTTTCTCTTGAGCTTTGTTAATAAGTGTTTCTTTCCCATCCTCCCAAAAAGCAATAACATTAGAAGAGTAGCAATCATAATCCAATAAAAAATCAACTGCGGAGATTAATTTATCAAGATTCCATATATCATCCTGATCACTCAGTGCTATAAAATCATAACCGTCGAAACTGACATCAAAAAAAAGTCTGTAAAAATTCTTACCCGCACCTCCAAATTTTTCCCCGTAAGGAAGTAATGTTACATTCTCATATCTACAACAAAATCCCCTACATATACTTAATGATTCATCATCAGATACATCTAGACTTATATACAAATGAACATCTACATGCTTCTGCTCTAGAATACTTAAAATCTGCTCGGTTAACCATTGCTCACCATTAAATGCAGCTAATAGCACTGCGACTTTTTTTTTCTTCTGCATAGAATTCATTCACATCTGAAAACGGTATTTACAGCTTCTAATTTAGAGTAACCTTTTTTTAAATCCGGCTCTAGGTAAGCTCCCTCAGACCACTCATTCCATGCATTAATAAAAATCAATTTATCTTCATACTTTGAAACTTGTGACTTTATTATATTCAAAGCACTTATAAATTTATCGTCGCTAATATCAGAAAAAAATGTTGCCCTCTCTGCATACCTCGGAGCATTATCCCAATCAGGAAATGCCACCTGATACACTGGCTTATCAAAAAACTGTAAATCACCACTCACTACCAAGCTTGCTAAATAGTCATCATAAGAATAAACATTATATTTCTTGCTCTTCAAACTCGCTGCAATTTTTAGCTGCAAGAACTCCGGCAAGCGTCTTGCAACTTTACTTAAGGTTAGTTTTAGGAAATTATCACTTCTTAGGTATTTGTTAATTGAATATCTAGGCTGAAAATTGACTATCGCATCAAAATTTCTATATAACTCCTCGGCATTAATTACATCATATGCTCTGAGAGCAATAAAATGAATCCCATTGAAACCGTTTTTTTTCGCTTCTGAATTAAAAAAAAGCATGAATTCATCAAGTTTATTTATCAATTCAGCCCTATATATACAAAAAACAGGTTTATTATTAATCTTAAGGTATCTAGAGTCTGAAAAAAACTTATTTAAGTACTGAAAATGCTCCATCCAAATCTGCAAATCCGCAATATGCTTTTGTTGTATTAGGATATCGGTAGGCTTACCCACCCACTGACGAGTCCAAGTTTCATTTGCCCAGGTAAAAAAATACTCTATATCTATACCTTTATTTTCAAGCAAATTTAAAACAGGCTTGTCAAGCATGGTCTTACCATCAAACCAATAATGATAAAAATTAAATCCAGATATACCATAGCGTTTAGCTAAAGCCGCCTGTTCAACTATCGTAGAATTTTCAGCCTGATCATAATAATTATCATTAATAGGGACTCTTGGCTGATATTGTAACTTCGAAATAGCTCTAGACTTTTTAACTAAGTCCCAATCTGTAAATCCACGCCCCCACCATGAGTCATTCTCAGGAGTTTTATAGAACTGAGGGAAATAAAATGGAAAGATTTTATATTTACTCATATTAGGCTCTGCCAAATTAATTAACATTTAAAAAGATTGATTACTTTTCTTTTTTTCAAGGATAATTTTAAACTTAAATAAAACAAATAGCAAAAAAGAAAGGAAATGTGAATAACATTATTAGAGTAATGCTTCCGCCAAAAGCCTATAACACTACACAATGCATTCTGATATTTATCAAAATCTCCTAAAGGATGAAATGACAAATCATGGTTTACTTTACAATCAAGAACCACAATCGGTATTTTTAACTTATTAATATAATCAAATAAAACACTATCCGTCCCATAAAATTTTACATACGGTGGATACTCATAATCTCTGATGCACTTTATATTTGGAAGAATAACCCCACTATTTATAGCGTGTATATTTTTGTATACACCAGAACAATTATCATCGATAGTTTTTGATAAGAATAAGCATGTTCTATAAGGACTTATAAGCTTGTTAAATGAATATATCTTTGGAACATAAACGCTATTAAGCTCATATTTATTATGGCAGTTAATAAATGTTAACAGGAAGTCATGCGGCAAGCATGTATCATCATCCAATAACAACACATAGTCTTCTTTTAATTTTTTAAATTCACTTTCATATATTAAACTCAACCCCTTATTTAATCCATCATGAACATAATCAACATCCACAATAGCATTTAAATCTAAAAGTTCGCGTTCACTTATCATAGCCTTTTCGCTATTATCATAAATTGAAACGGAAAGCTTTATCCTATTTTTCCATATTCGTTGCTTCAAGATGCTAATTATTGAAGCGCTATCAGATACTTTTTTATTATATAAAACTATAATAGCCTTGATTGAAAGCATCAAAACCCTCCGAAAAATACATACAAGTAATCACTCAAAAATAAATGAGTAATCACTCAATAATTCACCTTTAAATAAAAAAGCAGCAAACCCTATCAAACTGTATAGAGCAGAAAGCCCCCATGCATTTCTTATTATTTTCTGAGAAAAATATGGAATAACAAAAACAAATGAAAATAAAAATATCTGACTAATTCGCCCTGAAAGTGCTGGTATTGCTGAAAAAGAAAACCATACAATTTGTGAAATTATAGAGCACTTCACCATAAACTCCATCCACGGATCCCCAATTTTATATCTGATACCGTAAACACAGACAAGAAAAGCAACCGTAAAGTTTAATAATGGGAATAGCCCAAACACATTTATAGTATCTATACCGTCTTGACTTAATCCTTTATATATAAGCAAAATTGGCACATTCAAATACACAATAATTTCATTAACAATGGCGTTAAAAACACCAAGATAACAGCCAATAACACTTGATACTAAAAAAAATAGACAGGTTCTGAACGATAGTCTTCGTAACACAAAAGAAGAGACGCAAAGAATCATTAAAGACGGGTGAACAACAATGCTCAATCCCATCATGAACCATGCCTTCTTTACAGCTCTCAATACAATCATGTAATAAATAGCATAGTAAGCAATAGCAATAGCTAGACTTACTCTTATTTGCGTAAAATCATGCAAATAAACAAAGAAACCAACATAAACAAGAAAAACACTCGCTAAATATTGACTCCCATAACCAGTTCTAGTTTTACAAAAAAGTGAAATCTTGATAGGTAAAGATAGTGCATAGAAAATAATAACAAAAAATGATGGTATACCTAGAAATATAAAAAAACTCACGACATTATCAAATAACATACCACCTAATGTAGATATGTGACCGGCACCTATTTCATCAATATACTTTAGATATGTGGCATAATCCCTATCTACTGTTTGACCTCTAAATATAACAAGACAGAAAAATAAACATGATATAAAAACAACACCACCAAATTTTATTTTTTTTGGTATAAAAACAGCATTACAAAAGGATATGACCCATAATATAATATACACTGCCATAAATATTCTTCTTTCTCAAATGCTATCGACTAAACTTTTGAATTTTTTACATATCCGCTCCCAAGAGTATCCAGCCATCACATCTTGATTTATTCTGATATCACAAAGATGGGTACTATTTTTTATAGCCAGAATAGCAGTGTTCAATCGTTCAATTATTAGTTCCTTCGAGAATCCGATAATTTTCAAACGGCTACTTGTCTGAGTCAGCGGAGCATAATTTGATATAGTCAAACAACCAGCAGTCATAGCCTCTGCGCAAGGATAATGAAATGCTCCAAACTCCACCAACCCTACCGCGACTATAATATCGTTAAACTTGTAAAAGTTAGCGAGATCGTTATCATTAAATATCTCATGATATACCACTCCTTTATTTTTGTATTCAGGAGGGACATGGATGGCAACATTAACGATAACTTCTCCATCCAAATTATTTATCTTTATATATTCAAATATAGCATCCAAAGAATCTAATGTCCCTTTATACTTTTCAGTTCTACCTATAAGACCTATATTTATTTTACTATTTTTATTGAAATCATAATTCCGTACACGATCACGATAAAAAAG
>JBOFCV010000141.1:0-2873 GCA_051646305.1 Turicibacter sp. | reverse complement strand
AATAATCGATAAACCGTTAATATCAAGGTTTCTAAAACCCTGGGAAACACGTTTATAAACAATATAAAGAGGTGAGACAAATGAAATATTATCGTAGTTTGATTTATACAGCTGCAAGTATCTGTTCGATGAGTGCCTTAATTGTTCTCTCACAAGTGGATAAAGTGGAACTAAACAAAGAGTTTAAAATAGAATCCTTAAGTGGAAATGTATTGACGTTAGATGGAATTGGATTAGAAAATATTATTAAAACGTCACAAAATACGTATGAAAAGGTTATGATTTCATCTGAGGAGGTAACCTTTAAACCAACAAAATACGATCTGTTAAATCGTGTGGGTGAAGAGGTGCTTGAGAATAGAGAAGTGTATCGAGGTAAATATGGACCTGCCATTTTTGAAAGTGATCAGTATCTTATTAGTTCTCAATTTGATTCAAGATTCCCATATGCAACGAAAGTACCCGCTCTAAATATTGTCATTAAAGAAAAATCGAATGGGAATATTATCAAACTAGAGCCTGTTTTAAGTGATATTTCAACAAATGAGTGGGTTAATGATGAGATGATAGAAGAAGTTGATGGCACGCTATATATAGGGATTGTCACAAATAATTGGAATACAAATAAAGGGAAAATGCTTATTTATACATTAGATCTTAAGACTCAAAAATTTGAAAAGCATTTTGAATTTGATGCAGGAAATATAAATACAGCACATATGGATAGTGGAAAAGTATTATTATCTCTTTATGAAGATAATGATAATCAACTGGTTACGATTGACTTAGTAAGTAAAGAAATGAATACGTACGCTTTAAAAATGGAGTCTGTTTATGGATTATATGTCTCGGGTGGACAATTAGTGATGGAGACGCCAGATGGATTAATAAAATATGATTTAAATAAACAAGACTTTGTAACAGAATCGCCATCAAGACCAACAAGATTAGATGATGTTAAGGGATATTCATATCTCAATCAATTGATGGTGGTTGAAAATAAAGCAATGGCGCTATATTATGTGAATGACGGGCCAGAAAATTATCAACTTTTACATGTTTTTGATGTAAACACAGGAGAAACATTGTTTGAAGGTAAGCTTGCTATCCGACAAGATCAAGGATTAGTGAGTGATTATAAAATGGTTGAATTGTAAATGAAAAAATATGGCTTTGCTTTTTTTCTCAAAAGGATGGATAGTCATCATCTGCTCATCTTCATACAAAGATAAAAATGAGTCGACCAGCAAAGAATTTTATATCAAAATCTTCAATGAACAAAGGATACTTCACCGGTTATTAACAATTAAAAGTGCAGTAAAGTAGATAAAGCTTAATTTAAAACGAGTCTTAGAGGGCAAGCTCAGTTTTAACGATAGGGAATTAAGAATGGAAATAAATAGATAAATTTATTATAATTAATTATCGCTAAAACACTTATCATGATTGAAGTTGGATTCAAAATGATGATAAGTGTTTTTGTGATTTGAAATTATTTTTGCTAACTTATTCCACAACAAAGAGCGTATGATAGGCGAGAGATTAAACGATTAAATTGTTAATTTTTTCTTGTGTGCAGATGTACACTATGTGAATTTAAGAAACTAGCATATACTAGGATTTGTAAGAACTCTTATTGGGATGGCGTTCTTATAGCGGGATGTTTTAGAGAATATAATTTAAAAAGTCATTAAAAGGATTAGGGACCCTTATTAATGACTTTTTTCATTATGGTTATAAAGTAACACGAGGATAGGCGGATAAACACATGATAAAGAAGAAAGATTAAGCAGTCTGTTAATGACAGATTGTTAATCTTTTTTTATGTGAAAATAAAGTGCTCATCTACTTCAGTAACTCATCATTTATTTGTTGAATATATGTTTTTCGATAGACAGCAGGGGAAGCAAGCGTGTATTTTTTAAATGTTCTGATAAAGTAAGATAAATCTTGAAATCCAGTATTGAAGGCGATTGTCGTTATCGTGTCATCTGAATTTCTAAGCATATCTTTTGCTTTTTCAATCCGATAACGATTTAAATAAACAAAAAAAGTTTGCCCTGTTTGTTTTTTGAAGAAGTGACAGAAATAGTGAGGACTGAAACCTGTTAGCATCGCCATCTCTTCAATCGAAAGTGGCGAATCAAAATGAGTATCGACATGAGTGATAATATTTTTTATTTTTTCAATGTTAGTTAATTCTTTATGATCTCTATTCGGGATGAGTAATTCATTTCTTTTTGTATTTAAAAGAAGAAAAAACAGATGGTAAAATGAAGATTTAACGAATAGTTCATAACCAAACTCCTTATCCTGTATTGATTTCATCAGTGTGAAGATGAGAGGTGATAGTTTTTGGTACTGTTCATGATATTTTGTAATGTGAATAGGCAGAGTAATATCTTTATTTTTAATGGGATTGATGTATTTAATTTGAATAGTATCAGGTCTAAAACTCATTAAGAAATTGAGATTAAAAACAATAGTTTGTAAATCACAACAGATACCACCTTCCATTTTTGCCCAATGAAGAGAACCCGTCGGGATAATAAAAAAGTCGCCTTCTTTAAATTCATAAGGTTTAAAATTTACATAAAAAATTCCCTGTCCTGATTTTATATAGATGATTTCCATTTCATCATGCCAGTGGAGGTAGACATCATTGTAATTTCCTTCGTAGTAATTCATTGGAAATAAGGCATCTCCATGTTGAAAATTTTCTTTGAGTTCCAAATTATTAGACATACTAGTCCCCCCCTATTTATTTTACTAAGTTGTGATTTTTTCATTTAAATAAAACGCAATATAATCCTACTGAAAACGATTATAATTCAAGTATTACCGTAAATATCCTAATATAATTATACTATAAA
>JBOFCV010000136.1:0-1540 GCA_051646305.1 Turicibacter sp. | reverse complement strand
GCAAAAAATCAGTCATTACTGACACTTACGTCATTTTTTGACTGGTGTGGCCAGATTCGATTGGCTTAACATAGCCATCCGGTGCCTATTCATCTGCGATGGGCTGCTGCCCTCGCTGGTTTATCGAGCATATTGGAAGCTGTAATCCACGGGCGGTAGCGTGGCTCTTAATTAGCAAACAACCCTATTTTTATAGATAGGTGTTTACCTACATATCACAAGGAAATATTTAAACACACAACTTTCAACCCTAACATTTAATAACTGAAGTTAAATTCCAGCATCTATATTTAGCTTTTTATCTTTCCGATGAGTGTCATATGTCACAAATTGAACTAATAGAAATAAATAAACACCCTGTTTTTCGTAAAAGAAAAATAAAATTAAAAAAATTTAATCATGATAAAAACATCTTCACCATCATAATTGGTCAAAATGGTTGTGGGAAGAGTGAACTACTGAGAATTATCGCTGACTCAGTAAACAGTCATATCATTTACAATCGCAACATTGGAAGCAGTAAAGTCGATACCGTTGGGAATATTACTTTTAAGAATGGAGAGATACCACATAAAGTTCTTGCATCATCATTCAGTCTTAATGATAAGTTTCCCATCCTGACCAACAGAAATAAATTATACCACGAAGACTATGAGTACCTTGGACTTAGATCTACATCTAATAATGCTTTTGTTGGAAAATACAAGAAAGAGTTTTTGAAAAGATTAGTCAATGTACTGTCAGAACAACGAAGGCTAGACTCCTTTACACAAGTTCTTACAGAACTTGACATACCACTTCAATTTAAGTTTTCCTTTAAATATGGACGGGGTTTAAAAACAATACTCGACTCAAGCGATGGAACAAAATCATATCATGACTTTGACTCAAAAGTTGACAATTTCATATCAAGTAAACTCCAAAAATCTAGATTAGACTACGAGAAATTATATGAAAGATTAAAGTCTAGTCACTTTAAAAATGAATTATATAGCTTTATCAATAGTCAAAATAAAAAATTTAGTTCATTAGAGTATCGCATAGACCTATCCAACCCTATTTATAATGATAAGTTCATGCAAGACTCGACCATTCTAATAAATTTAATTGAGTCCGGAATAATTCAAATTAATGATTTTTCTTTTGTCGCAGAAAATGATTATTCATTTTCTGTTGCTAGTTCTGGGCAGCATCATCTTTTCACAGAGATGCTGAATATTGCCTCATCGATTACTGACAATACGTTACTTCTCATTGATGAGCCAGAAATAAGTCTGCATCCTAATTGGCAAATTAGATATATTGAATTACTTGAACTTATTACAAGCTCTTTTAATAAGTGCCATATTATAATATGTACGCACTCCCATTTTCTGCTTTCAAGCATCAATGAGGAAATATGTAGCATAATGCATGCAAAAAGAATGGAAGATGGTGGCGTTGAGATTTTTGAGTGCAATCAGAACACATTTGGTTGGTCACCGGAACAGGTCTTATATAACATCTTTGGGTTGACCACAACAAGAAATCACTATTTTGA
>JBOFCV010000132.1:0-1511 GCA_051646305.1 Turicibacter sp. | reverse complement strand
AGCTAAATTAGCAGTCGTTGGACGAGTAGATGAACCAGGAAGTATCGTTTTAGCAGCTTCACCTGCGTTAAGAGCAGTGGGTGCAAAATCTAGGTGCCGAATGTATGAATTACAGTCTTACAAAGATGTGGTCTATGCCCCGGCAAGGATGCGTCATTATTTAAATGTATCAAAAGAAATTATTCGGATATATCTTCGATATATTTCCTTAGAAGATATGCATATCTATTCAATCGATGAAGTGTTTTTAGATGTAACCCCCTATCTGCATTTGTATAAATGTGATGAGCGAGCACTGGCTAAAAAAATAATGAATGAGATTGCAAAAGAAACCGGAGTTCCTTCAACTTGTGGCATTGGACCTAATTTATTGCTTGCCAAGCTAGCCTTAGATAATGAGGCGAAAAAAATGCCTGATGGCATAGCGCAGTGGGAATATGAAGATGTAAAAACAAAGTTATGGCCACTCACCCCCTTATCAGAGATGTGGGGAATTGGGGCTCGAATGGAAAAGTCATTGAATAAAATGGGAATCTACAATGTGGGTGATATTGCTAACTATCCTATTGATCTATTGAAAAAGCGATTTGGGGTTATGGGAGAAGAGTTGTATCGGCACAGTCATGGAATTGATGAAAGTCGAATTAATCAAACGTATCATTCTCAATCGAGCTCACTAGGTGGCTCACAAGTATTAATGCGAGATTATTTCGCCCACGATATTCGGACCGTTATATTAGAACAGGTTGAAGATGTGATGTTAAGGTTACGCTCAAAAAATAAAATGTGCATGTGTGTTCATTTCTCGGTGGGGTATAGTCGCAAAGTCGGAGGAAGTTTTTCACGGCAAACGACATTTTCACAACCTGTCAATTTAACAGAAACAGTTTTTGAAGCGTGTCTACATTTATTTGAACAACATTATAATGGATCACCGATTCGAAAAATCTCAATTAGTGTGGGTCATTTATGTGGAACTGATCAAGTCCAATTAAATCTGTTTGAAGATGTGGTCAAAAAACAAAAATTAGCTTATGCAATGGATGAAATTAGAATCAAGCATGGAAAAAGTATGCTATTGCGAGCTGTTTCATATGGAGAAGACGGAACAGCGCGCTATCGAAACACCTTAATCGGTGGACATAACGCTGAGTAAGAAAAAGATGTAAAAATCATCAGAACATAACCGGTGAGATAAAGAAAATGAGGTGGACTAAATGCAAGATCGAGGCATGATGAAGTGGCAGCCATTTGCATCCTTAACAGAACAAAGTCAAACGATTTATGAGTTAGTTAATGAACTAGGTCGAATGGAAAAACCGCTCTTAGATGAGTGGCAACATGAAGAAAACTCACGTCAATTATTAGCGGCTCACTTGAGTCAAGAAGAAGTAATGATTTCGTATTATCGAGACGGATATTTACACGAATTAAAAGGCAGAGTCATTAAAATTAATCAACCGTATCGCTATATTGTATTTGAATATTTAAAAGTTAGGGAACTCAAAATC
>JBOFCV010000108.1:0-9604 GCA_051646305.1 Turicibacter sp. | reverse complement strand
TAATGACTCCCAATTTTAAAAATTAAGACGTGTTCATCCTTTAAAAGTTCTTGTTTTAGTCGTAAAAACATATACAAATCGAACTTGATTCAAAATACTTTTCTTTCACTTTAAAATACTTATTTCAAGTTTTAGGCTTCTTTCACCTTTAAGATAGTATATTCAAATGTTTTCTTTAGGGGAATAAAAGTGTGATTAATTAAAAAAAGACAGGAAACAAAATTTTTGCGACCTGTCTTTTTTTCTTATAAAGTTGTTTTATATTGTGGTGTGATGATTACATTTCCGTTGGCATCAAGTAATGGCGTAAGTCCACCAGCATACCCAGAGATTGTTTGTAAATAATTAACGCCAGTTTCTTTATCAACAATAATTAACTGTCGTTCTAAATTCCCCTGCGAATAAACAACTTCAAAGCGTTTAGGTTGTTTTCCCATTTATGATTTCCCCCCGATATCCGCTATTTAAATTCTTGCCATTCCTGTTTTTCTTGCCATTTCTTTAACCGCTTCGGCCACTTTGATCGCAACACTTTGGTCAAATGGAGACGGGATAATGTGATCAGCACGTAACTCTTCGTCTGGTACACAACTTGCAATCGCAATCGCGGCTGCCAGCTTCATTTCCTCATTTATTCCTTTAGCGCGTGCATCTAATGCGCCACGGAAAATTCCTGGGAAGGCTAACACATTATTAATTTGATTTGGGAAGTCTGAACGACCTGTTCCCACAACTAAAGCACCAGCTTCAACTGCTAAATCAGGCATAATTTCAGGTGACGGATTAGCCATCGCAAAGATAAAAGGATCTTTATTCATGCTTTGAACCATCTCAGGTGTTACGATATTAGCAACCGAAACACCAACTAAAACATCTGCACCGACTAAAGCACTAGCCAGTGTATCATCACCGATAAAGTTATCTTTATTTGTTAATTCAACTAATTCACGCGTCAAGAAATCATAACTGTCTAATTTATCACGGTGAACAATTCCGTTTACGTTATAGCCAATAATATCTTTTACACCTAAGCGATTTAACATTTTGATAATTGAGCTACCTGCGGCTCCCGTTCCACTGACTACAACTTTTAAATCTTCCATTAGGCGATCGGTTAATTTACACGCATTAATAAGCGCTGCGCTCACAACGATTGCTGTTCCGTGTTGATCATCATGGAAGACCGGGATATCTAATTCTTCAATTAATCGGCGCTCAATCTCAACACAGCGAGGCGCTGAAATATCTTCTAGATTAATTCCACCAAGTGATGGTGCTAATAATTTGCACGTTTGAATAATTAATTCTGGATCTTGTGTATCTAAACAAAGCGGAATTGAATCCACATCAGCAAATTGTTTTAAAAGAATTGATTTTCCTTCCATAACGGGAAGGGCAGCTTCCGGTCCGATATTTCCAAGACCTAAGACTGCTGAACCATCGGTAATAACGGCAACCATATTTCCTTTACTTGTATACTTGTAAACATTTTCCTTATTTTTTGCAATTTCACGACAAGGCTCTGCAACTCCTGGTGAATAAGCTAAACTTAAATCTTCTTTTGTTTCAATACAAACTTTAGAACGTATTTCAATTTTTCCTTTAGACGCTTCATGTAAAGCTAATGATTGAGCATAAACATCCATTAAATAATCCTCCAAAGTATCTTATTTTTGTGTTGAATATAAACTAACGCCATAACTATCTGTGGCAACAATAACAGGGAAATCTTCCACATAAAGCTTTCTAATAGCTTCTGTTCCTAGATCTTCAAATGCGATCACGTCAGCAGATTTTATATGTTTAGCAAGTAGAGCACCGGCACCACCGACTGCTGCGAAGTAAACACCTTGATTTTCTATCATCGAATCGATCACTGACTGGTCCCTCGGACCTTTCCCAATCATCCCTTTGACCCCAAGTTTTAATAAAGTAGGCGAGTAAGCATCCATTCGATAACTTGTTGTCGGTCCTGCTGAACCGATGACTTGTCCAGGTTTAGGTGGTGTAGGTCCAACATAAAAGATGATACTATCTTCTAAATCGAACGGTAAAGGCTCGTTGTTTTCAATTAAGTCGATTAATCGCTTGTGAGCAGCATCACGACCTGTATAAATGGTTCCGGTTAATAAAACTAGATCACCTGCGTGGAGTGTTTTTGCTATTTCTTTGGTAAATGGTGTTGTTACCTTCATAGTATCACCTGTTTCTATTGATATGATGTTAGCAAATAAAAAATGAGTCGCATAAATTTATAAATGTTTAAATGTTAGAAATGAGGTTGTTTTAGCCTCTGTTTTTAAGACAAGATTCGATAAATCAATGACTTAAATTAGGCTGTGTGCTAGTCTAAAATATTTCTGTTAGATGTCTTGAGGCATGACATTGAATATTGACAGCGACAGGAAGTGAGGCAATATGACAAGGATAAGTATTCACTTTAACAGCTAAAGCAGTTGTGACTCCTCCAAATCCCATGGGTCCAATGTTAAGTTCATTTATTTCTTTCAATAGTTCTTTTTCAAGCTTCGCACTAATTGCATCAGATGAGATATCTTCTAGTTCGCGCATTAAGGCTTCTTTAGCAAGTAAGGCACTTTTTTCGAAATTCCCACCGACGCCAACACCTACGATAATAGGGGGACATGGATTTCCTCCAGCTTTTAAAATGGTATGAATAACAAATTGTTTAACACCGTCATATCCATCTGATGGTTTGAGCATTCCAATGGCACTGACATTTTCACTTCCCGCTCCTTTGGGTGCAATGGTAATTTTAACTTTATCACCACTCACGTATTTATAGTGAATAATAGCAGGTGTATTATCTTTTGTATTGATACGGTCAAGTGGGTGGGCAACAACAGATTTACGGAGATATCCTGACTCATAGCCACGACGAATGCCTTCGTGAATTGCATCTTCTAGGTTTCCAATAAGTTGTACTTCGCATCCAATTTCAACAAATACCACAACAATTCCAGTGTCTTGGCACATAGGAACTTGTTCGTTTTTAGCAATTTCATCATTTTCGATAATTTGACTTAGAATCGTTTTCCCGAGTGGTGAGGGTTCATTTTCTTTTGCCTGTTCTAGGATTTTAAGTAATGAATTTTCGACATAGTAGTTCGATTCAATACACATTTGTTGAATTGTTGGGATAATGCTAGATGTTTCAAGTATTCTCATAGACGAATCCTCCTTATTAACTAATATTTTACAGTAATTCAAACCATAATAAAAGCATAATTACTGAGACCTTCCTTTGTGAATAGTGTTACACATTTAGTTAAGATATATTTAGTTAAATAATTCACAAAAAAGTTTCAAGACTTAGGTAATTGACATATTTTGTAGTATGTCGAATAAATATATAAGAAAAATAAAATAGTTTTCACAACTTGGGCTAAAGTTTGATATAATATTATAGGATTTCTGTAAAAGAGAAAGGAAGAACGACAATGGAAGTAATTAAAATAGAAGGAGGACGTTCTTTAAAAGGAACTGTTCGAATCGACAGTGCTAAAAATAGTACAGTTGCCTTAATTCCTGCTGCCATTTTAGCGGATTCTCCAGTTATTTTAGAAGGCGTTCCAAACATTGCTGATGTTAAACGTCTTGGTATGATGATTGAACAATTAAATGGTACATATGAACTTATAAATGATGAATTGATTATAGATCCTTCAAAACTAGAAAATACTCCTTTAATTGGGGGAGCAGTAAATAAATTAAGAGCATCTTATTATTTTATGGGAGCACTACTAGGAAAATTTAAGGAAGTTGTTATTGGAATGCCTGGTGGATGTTATTTAGGGCCACGCCCAATTGACTTACACCTTAAAGGTTTTAAAGCACTAGGTGCACAAATTACGCAAGATGACGAAGTCATTCGTTTAAAAGCAGACGCATTACGCGGTGCAAAAATTTATTTAGATTTCCCATCTGTTGGCGCTACGATTAACATTATGTTAGCAGCAGTTAAAGCAGAAGGAACAACAATCATTGAAAATGCAGCAAAAGAACCTGAAATTATTGATATTGCAAACTTATTAAACGGTATGGGTGCAAAAATTAAAGGGGCAGGAACTGAAGAGATTCGTATTAAAGGTGTTAAAACATTAAATGGAACACGTCATGCGATTATTCCTGACCGTATTGAGGCAGGAACTTATATTACCCTTGCTGCTGCAGCGGGAGAAGAAGTCATTATCGAAAATATCATTCCCCAACATATCGATTCATTAATTTCAAAATTAATTGAAATGGGTGTTGATATTGATGTTAGAACGGATCATGTGATTGTTCGTGGTGGAACACCTTTAAAAGGTGTTAACTTCCAAACAAGTACATACCCAGGACTTGCAACAGATTTACAACAACCGCTAGTTACTTTAATTACACAAGCAACTGGAAGTAGTGCTGTAACGGATACGATTTATTCTGATCGTTTCAAAAATTGTTTAGAATTAAATAAAATGGGAGCGACTATTGCAGTTGATGGAAGTACGGCAACGATCCAAGGTCCTTCAAAATTAAAAGGAACACGCGTGTATGCAACCGATTTACGTGCAGGTGCTTCATTAGTTATTGCGGGATTAATTGCAGAAGGTGTAACTGAAATTGGAAACACGTATCATATTGACCGTGGATATTCTAATATTGAACAAAAATTAACTAACTTGGGTGCCAAAGTTTGGCGCGAAGAAGTTGCAGATATCGAAGAGTAAAATACAAAACCTATTAATTTACAGACAAAAAATATTTTTGTTTGAATAAAGGTTGTATAAAACCATAAAAAGTAGGAAAAACTAAAGCCGTAGTGAATAGACTACGGTTTTAGTTTTTCTCCATGCAATGAAAAAATAACAATAGAATGAGGCGCAATAGTTTAACAATGGCCAAAATGGAATAATTTAAAAAGTATAAAAAGCAAATTTTTATTGCATATAGGTCTCAAATTTAGTATAATTCTATTGTTATAAAAGACTTTCTCTGATTTAAGAATTTATCAGGGCCGAAGGAGTGAAAGAAATGAAACAAGGACTTCATCCAACTTACAACCGTATCAATATCGTTTGTACTACATGTGGAAACGAATTTGAAGGTGGATCTGTAAAAAAAGAATTACGTATTGATACTTGTGCAAACTGTCATCCATTCTATACTGGACGTCAAAAATTCGCTCAAGCAGATGGACGTATCGAACGATTCAACAAAAAATACGGAATCTAATAATTTTTGGTTTAAATACCGCAAGGCACCACACATCTGTGTGGTGTTTTTTGTTATATTAAAATATAAAATAAACACCGGGTTAGCAGAAGTATGACTCGGATAAAATATATAATACTAAAAAAAATAAATATTAGACGGATTAGTGATTGACTTTAACGTTGCGTCAACCTGTATGATACGTATTAGGAGGTGTGTGTGATGGAATATACAGTTCAAAAGTTAGGACAATTAGCAGGTATTAGTACACGAACATTGCGTTACTATGATGAAATTAATTTATTAACACCGGCACGAACGAATTCATCGGGGTATCGTATTTATGGTAGTCAAGAAGTCAATCGATTACAGCAAATTTTATTTTATCGTGAGCTGGGGATAAGTTTGAATGAGATTAAAGATATTCTGCAAAATCCTTCTTTTGATGAGATGGATGCCTTGATAGACCATCAACAAAAACTTCTTAAAAAAAGAAAGCAGTTGGATTTATTGATATTAAATGTTGAAAAAACAATTGCTTCAAAAAACGGAGGCATGAAGATGAGTAATAAAGATAAATTTGAAGGATTTAAGCAAAACTTAATTGATGAAAACGAAAAAAAATATGGTTGCGAAGTGCGTGAAAAGTACGGAGATGACGTGGTAGAAAAATCAAATGCCAAAGTAAAAGGGATGAGTGAGGCGGACCACGCGGCAGTTACGGCGTTAGGTGAAGAGATTTTAGTGTTATTGTATGACATAATGGATGTGGAAGATCCAAGTAGCGAGAAGGCGCAAACGCTCGCGGCTATGCATCGTAAATGGTTGATGTTTTATTGGCCAAGTTACAGTAGGGAAGCGCATGCCGGATTGGCACAAATGTATGTGGCAGATGAACGTTTCACGGCTTTTTATGATAAACGTAAGCCGGGCGCAGCAAAGTTTTTAAAAGAGGCTATTCTTGTCTATACGCAAATTAAATAATACGTAAACACGGTACTTTTAAAAGTGCCGTGTTTTTTTATGAGGGTATTAGGGGAAAAAACTTAAAAGTGAATAAACCATTCATTTTTTCCAAAGAAGCAAGCATATACTAAACTGATATAACAGTTATATAAGTTAGTTTTAAAATGGATAGGAGGGATTTGGATGTATAAAAAAGTTTTGCAACTCGTTAATGAGCTATATCCAAAGCTTGTTGATATTAGACGTGATTTTCATCAACATCCTGAATTAGGGTTAGAAGAATATCGTACCTCAACTCAAATTAAAAAGTATTTAACTGAATGTGACATAAAAATTTTGCAATTAATTGGTGATACAGCCATTGTTGGAATGATTTCTGGGAAAGATGAGGGGCGTGTGATTGGGTTACGTGCGGATATAGATGCGCTTCCTATTCTTGAAGCGAACCAAACAAGTTATTGCTCTTTAACGCCTGGGCATATGCATGCGTGTGGTCATGATGTTCATACCACGGTGTTGCTCGGTGCTGCGATGGTATTAAATGAATTAAAGGACGAATTTAACGGAGCGGTAAAATTATTTTTTCAACCGGCGGAAGAAACTGTTGGTGGTGCAAAGACGATGATTGCAGCGGGGTGTCTTGAAAATCCACATGTGGACCATGTGCTTGGACTACATGTTAGACCTTCACTTCAAGTGGGACAAGTTGGTTTTCATTATGAAAAATGTCATGCGGCAAGTGATACTTTAACGATTCATATTTATGGAAAACAGTCACATGGTGCTTATCCACAAGATGGGATTGATGCTATTATGATTGCTTCTCATGTAATTGTAGGCATTCAATCGATTATCAGTAGAAATTTATCGCCATTTGAATCATCTGTTATTTCTCTTGGAATGATTGAGGGGGGAGATGCAGGAAATATTGTAGCTAATCATGTCACAATAAAAGGCACGTTACGAACATTAGATCAAAATATCCGAACTTATATGAAAAAAAGATTGATTGAGGTTGTAGAGTTGACAGCTAAAGCTCATGGTGGTCATGCTGTAGTAGAGATTGAAGAAGGTTATGTTCCCTTAATTAATAATAAAGAAATTGTAGAAGTTGTCCGAAAGGAAGCCATTGAATTACTCGGTGAGGAGCAGGTATTTATTTTAGAACACCCAAGTCTTGGGGTAGAAGATTTCTCTTATTTTACAGAGGCGCTCCCGTCATGTTTTTATAATCTAGGAACAGGAAATGATTCAAAAGGAATTAACTCACAATTACATTCAAATACATTTGACGTGGATGAGGAAGCAATCAAAGTAGGGGTTTGTTTGCAGGTCTTATCCGCATTAAAATTACTAAAGCGATAAAGCTGTAAAATACAATAGCTGTTTAAATCCTAATTTGAGGTGAAAATAGCGATAGAAAAATAAAAGCAGAAGTAAAGTCGGGATGTTAAAACGGGGGAGGATGACAGAATGATACAACCAAAGCCTTTGAAAAAAGGGGGGACAATCGGGATTGTTGCATTAGCAGGACCTATGGATTCACAAGTCTTATTAAAAGGAGAAGCTCTCCTAAATGAGATGGGATTTGAAGTTGTCATAGCACCTAGCTGTTTCGAAAAACATGGTTATTTAGCCGGAACATCCGATCTTAGACGGGCGCAAGATTTAATGGTTATGTTTAGTGATGACGATATCGATGCTATTTTATGTATGCGCGGCGGATATGGGTGTAATCGAATTCTTCCCTATATCAATCAATTTAATTTTTCAAAATATTCCAAACCATTTATCGGATTTAGTGATATCACCTATTTACACATCTATTTCAATACCTATCATAAACTCATGACGTTCCACGGACCCATGATTAAAGATTTATTGGCTAAAAATGAACTGACCACGACACATTTTTTATCCACAGTCGGTGGGAATTATAATTTTGAGTTAATAGATGTGCCCTATTTTAAACAAAGCGTTAACAAGGCAGAAGGAGAGTTAATAGGAGGAAACTTATCCATTATCTGTTCAACCCTTGGAACCCCATATGAAATTGATACAAGAGGTAAGATATTGTTTATTGAAGAAATAAATGAACCGGTCTATGTGATTGATCGCTTGATGAGCCAACTAGCGTTTAGTGGCAAACTTGAAGATGCGTGTGGCATAATTTTTGGAGATTTTAATGTTTATGACAAAGAGGATACGTTAAAATTATTGAAAAAAATGTTAAGAACGTATAAAAAACCAGTCGCATATAAAGTCCCTGCAGGACATTGTAGTCCAAATATGACACTCCCTTTTGGCGTGAATGTCAAACTTGACCCAAGTTCAACTAGCATATCTTTTGATGATCTAACGTCATCTTAAAAGTAGAGGTATGTGCAATCCATTACCAGCCGCTAATTATAGCGGTTTTTTTTATTCAGGATAATAATAGGGAATAAGATTAATAAATGTAAAATGAAATGCAAGTCTTGAAACGAAAATTTTATCTTGTTATAATAATCAAGTTCGTTTATTTAAAGTAGGTTTTGAAACATTTAAATAAACAAGAAAGGTGGTTTTTATAGGATGTATGATATTCGACAAGAGGGATGGATCGAAGCAATTTGCGGGAGTATGTATGCAGGAAAAACTGAGGAGCTAATTCGTCGATTAAAACGATTAGATTTCGCTCGTAGACCTTATTTTTTATTTAAACCAGTCATTGATAATCGTTACAGTGAGGGAGAAGTTGTTTCACATAGTGGCTTAAAAATGCCATCGATTTCAATTGAACATCCGATTGAAATTTTAGATTATATTCAAGAAGATACCTATGCAATTGCCATAGATGAAGTGCAATTTTTTGGAGAAAATATCGTTGAGATTGTGGATTACTTAGCAGATAAAGGGATTCGCGTGATTTGCGCAGGATTAGATAAAGATTTTAGAGGAGAACCATTTGGGACGATGCCACTTTTATTAACAAAAGCAGAATTTGTTACAAAATTAACATCTATTTGTTCTGTATGTGGCGCAGATGCAACACGTTCACAACGTTTAATAAATGGTCAACCAGCTTCGTACTTTGATCCAATTATTCAAGTTGGAGCAACAGAAGCTTATGAACCACGCTGTCGTCATTGTCATGAGGTAAAAGACAAACCACATCCATTTGAAAAATAAGACGCTAGAAAATTCCAACTTTTTAAGTTGGAATTTTTATTTTTATCGGTGTGAAATGATTATTTTAAAAAAATAAAAAAAAACAACAAAAAAATGTTGACGAAAAAGGGGGATATAGTATATAATCTTTTTTGTCAGCACACGGAGGAATACCCAAGTCCGGCTGAAGGGATCGGTCTTGAAAACCGACAGGACGTTAACGCGTCGCGGGGGTTCGAATCCCTCTTCCTCCGCCATAACAAATGACATATAA
>JBOFCV010000104.1:0-21049 GCA_051646305.1 Turicibacter sp. | reverse complement strand
AAAGTGAAACATTAACTATTCAGGCATGATTTCTGAATTTTGATTTGAATTTATTTTCCGCTTTTACGTAACAAAAAAATTTATTTAACTATACTAATCGCTTTCGTTATTCAAATGTTTTCTACAGCTATTTTATTTTTTTATGTTACAGGCAATTCATATTGTCGTGACAATCAAACATTATATGATTACTTTCATTTTAAATTTCTCTTGAATGCAGAAACACTTTATTCGCTACGCTACTCACTAATAAATGAATGTGACCTCTCCGTGCATTGACTTCTAGTATTTCTACGACTTTTTTAACACACAATTATCTAATGATTTGCATCGGTAATTATCCTCATTTACTATGTGCTATCTACCCGTTCATTTTGTATGTGCTAAACTATTTTTATCTGATACTTGATCTTCTCCTCTATGATTATATTTAGTGTTAGATAAACCTAGCTGGTCTTTTCATTTAGGAGTGTTTTCAAAAAAATAGACAAAAAAAAGTGACTGATTCCACTGGGATCAGTCACCTTTTGCTAATTTATATTTAAAATAAACATTTCTAATGCTAACTCTTTTTTTAGCTCACCTGTTTTTATTTTATAATCGATATCTCCGAGTTGCAGCAAATATTGCTTGATCACAGCCAGTTGGAATTTATGACTATGCTCTTGCATTAATTTAACGCGATAGGGATGGACATTTAACGTTTTGGCAATTTCAGCTTCTCGATATCCCATTCGATTCAACTCCATAATTTGCGATAATAACCGAAACTGATTAGAAATTAAAATCAAGATTTTAAAAGGTTCCTCATTTTGTGTTAACAAATCTTGATACGTTGAATAAGCAACTTTTATTTGTTTATTTAAAATAGCATCGGTTAATTGAAAGACGTTATCCTCTAATTGTCGTGAAACAAGCAAATTAACTAACTCAGTCGTTAAGTGGCGATCCGTTTTTTCTTCTAAAAAATATAACACCATTTTTTCGCATTCCTGATACAACAAATCTATTTTTTCATGTGTCAGTTGCAACAGTAAAGAAAGCGCAGTTTCGTCATAAGAAATCTTTTCTTCACTGAACTTCTTTTTTAACCACTGCATCAGCGCTACCTTATTATAGATTTCAAACGTTGTGACTTCTGATTTTTGTTTGAGAAGTTTAACTATTTTTTTACGCTCATCTAATTTTTCATAAGGTGCATATACAATTAAAATATTATCTGAATTTGGATGGGTCAAATAATTTGTGAAATAGTTTAAATCATGATTAAGTTCATTTTTTGCATCTTTTCCAGTTAAAAACAACGGATTTTTAACGAGTATTGCTTTTTTAGGACTCAAAAAGGCCACCGTTTGCAAATCAAATAACGCCTCTTGAATGGTGGCTTCCTTCATATCATAAGAGATGACATCAAATGAATTAATTTCATGTTGAGTCAAGATATCTTTTATCTTTTTTTCACATAGGACGCTCTGTTCACCGATTATCATATATATATTCATCACTTACACCTCACCTCTATTTTATCACAACTGAGCCATTGGATATAGCTAAGTCCTATTTAATTTTTAGGTGTTTTAAAATTATTAATAAGACTTTAGGGTGTTGTCGGATGAAAGGACTTAATATTTCTAATCTGCCATCTAAACTGTGAAATACTTTTCGGTATCTCTATAAATACCGAAATCTTTTGTTTCTCATTAATCATTTAGTTTCATCTTTTTTAAATTCAAACCAACGCTTTAATAGATTATTTAGTAGAAGATCCGTAACCATCCCTTAACTTGAAGTTCACAAAAACTTAGATGTTCCCACTAAAAAGATTTAATTAGATAATTATCTAATTTTTTAATAATAAAATATCTAATATTCTGATTATTTCATCATTCGTAGATCATACCCGCGTTTATTTACGATGACTTGCACGGATCCATTATCTTGTGTATTTAACAATGAAATGTCTAACGACTGAAACAGTTTGACCACTCTAGTACTTGGATGGCCATATAAATTACGGTAGCCACTTGAAACGAGTCCAATCGTGGGAGCAATTAGCTTAACAAATGATTCTGAATTACTACTTGCTGAGCCATGATGTGCGACTTTATAGACATCAAAACGTTCACCCTTTAGTTCTTCCTGTAGCTGTTTTTCAACAGTATCTGAAATATCACCGGTAAATAGAGCGCTTAGAGAACCTAGCTCAAGTTTAAACACAAGCGATTGGTCATTAACATCAAAAATTTGGTGACTCGGATTATAAAATGTGAGAACGGCTGACCCACATGAAATAATATCTCCCTTTTCAACTTCTAAAATCTTCGTCCCTTGTGATAAGGCTTTGGCTATGACCGGTTGCATCACCTCATTCGGGCTCATTTTGCTAATCACTAAATGGGTCACATCAAAGGCTTCTAATAAATGAATCGCCTCACCGACATGATCAAAATGCCCATGTGTTAGTAACAAAAAATCTATCTGTCTCACCCCTTCCCCCAAAAGATAAGGGGCGAGTGTATTTTCAAAGATTGATTTTCCGGGTTTCCCAAACGAAACAGTGCCACCTGTGTCCACTACCATTTGACAACTTTGATAAGGAGATTGAATGACAAAGCTATCGCCTTGTCCCACATCAAGCATCGTAAGGATGCTAAAAGGTTGGATATAACGGTTCAATTCAAGTGTTAACAGAAGGGTCATGAGTGTCAATAACCAGGTTGTTCTCTTTTTATATCGTTCATAGCGATAGCATCCTGTTAAAAAAATCGCAATTAAGCCAAATAAAACTGAGATTGAGAGGGCGCCATAGGTTAAGTTAAAGGTGAGCGTCGAGGCGATACCTGTTATGAAATTTTCAAATAATTGAAATAAGTAATCTGATAAGGGGGCTAAAGGTGGAACTATCATCACCAAAAGCAATAAAGGAATCAGAATGAAACTAAATAGCGGGACCACCAAAAGATTTGCAAGATAACTTACTAAATTGAGTTCATAATAGAAAAAGACCTGAATCGGAAGTGAGGCCAGTTGCGCTAAAAAAGGGATAAATAAACTGGCCTTTATCTGGTTCATCTCTTTTATGACAGACTGTTGGCAGATTAACATCAAGGTTAAGGAATACGAATAGATAAAGCCCAATTGAGTCACTTGTAGCGGATTTATCATGACATTAAGCAGAAAGACGATTGAAAAAATATCTAACGTTGAAAATCCAAGTTTGAGTTGTTTATTCAAAATAAACCCAATCATCATTAAACTGGCACGAACAACAGATGCAGAGCCACCTGTTAAAATCATAAAGCCAAGGAGAAAGCCAATTAAAATCACTTGGCAAATTTCTACAATCACGCCTAGTCGTTTCAACGCATAGGACAGGATTCCGGTTAATAAGGCAACATGTAGCCCACTTATGGCAAATAAATGAATCACACCCATCTCGCTGACTTGATGAACTAATTCCTCCTCTAAATCAAATCTTACGCCTAAAAATAAAGCATTGATGTAACTAGCTGTTTTGGCAGGCATGTGCTCATCCACATAGTTTTTTATACGATACTGTAATTCTTTCAGATGAAACTGATGCCCCATCACTTCGACTGATTTTGCTGATACCGTCTGCGTAATGCCCATAGACGTTAAGTATGATTTAAAATTAAAGGCATGTGGGACTGTTGGTGATGTCGCGGCTTTGGCCTCCCCTGTGATTTTAACGATATCGCCAGGAATCAGTTCATGCGGGCTATATTCCGTGACATAAATAGAACCACCTTCAACTTTTACGATAAAACTTACGCGCTCCTCATTTGATGTGTTAATGGAGATAATCTTACCTATTATCGCACAGTCAACCGTGAGAAGATTTTTTTGGATAGATTGTAGGGATTGTATCTGGTAAATACAAAAAAATGAACAAATACCGATTAGTAACATTTTATGATGTGGAAATTTTATGATGAGCAATAGAAGCAGTCCCAGTGGCAGATACACGTGATAAGCTAACATCAGTCCAATTGCTGCAGTTATTGCAACGTATATGACGTGTTGTTTTAACTTAAATTCCAATTAAGTCACGAATGGAATCCAGTGTTTTCTCGCCAATGCCACTGACATTTAGAAGCTCTTCAATCTGATTAAATGTACCGGTTGTTTCTCGATAGTTTATAATTGCTTCTGCTTTAACTGCCCCAATGCCTGGTAGGGTCATTAATTGGTCTTTGCTAGCACTATTTAATGATACGTTCCCCGATGATGAATCGTTTTGCGTGTGACCTACGCTTTGAGATGTGTTGTCCCACTGGTTAATCAAAACACTACGTTCCTCATCTAGGTGTGGAACGTAGATGACCATTTCATCATAAATTTTTTGTGATAAATTGATTTCCAAAGAATTTGCATTCACTGTCAATCCACCGGCAATCATAATCACATCATTTACCCTCATTCCCTCATCCACTTCATAGACGGCTGGAACCGTGACCTCTCCTTTTACATCGACCACAATCTTACTTTTTATTTCAACAGGGACCGCCACTGTTGTATTGACATCTTCAACCTCTTGATTGACATGAGTCTCTTCTACTTCGTTTTCACTTGGAATCGTGTATTTGTACCGTGGTGTCATCGATTGGACGCTTAGTATGATTATTCCGATTACCATGACAACACACGCACACATAATCAGCAGTTGTTTTTTCATTTTTTATTCACCTCATACATAACTTACACAGAAACGTGTCCTTTTCCTTTAATTATATTGAGATAAATAAAAAAACCGAATAATTAGGTTCATAAAACCCATTATTCGGTCCATTCTTATTCATAACATGTCAAATCGGTTGAACGATTTGACTAAGTTTTACAGGTAGCATTTCAAATTTGCGTCAATTAAAGTAATGATTCACCCTTTTTTTGAGCAACAAAGATCAAACGTTCTGAAGTTTCTGACGGTGTTTCATCTAAAAAATCTGCAGAAATTTCTAATATCGTAAATCCTGCATCTTCAAGCATAGAAGCATATTCCTCAACAGCAAATGTACGTTGGAAATGCGTTTCTTCAAAGCGTTCGTATGATTCACCATTACGTTTAAAGAATGTTAAATCATGTTCAATACTGTATGGATATTTCCCTTCAAACACATGCCAAATATAAGTTAAATCTGGGTGTGTATCGACATATAAATAATCTTGGAAAATATCTGTCATTTTGTAAAGTGAATGAACATCAAAAATCAAGATTCCATCTACTTTTAAACTTTCATGTAAGTGTTTGAACGTTTGAAAGACTTCCGTATCCTTTTTTAGGTAATTTAATGAATCCACGTAAATAACAGCCCCATCAAACCCACTAAATCCTTCTAAGTGGCTCATATCTTGCACAACATAATGAATTCCCAATTGTGCATCTAACGTTTTTTGATGTGCGATTGCTAACATATCTTCAGATAAATCAACACCTGTCACCTCATAACCCTCTTTAGCAAGTAAAACTGAAATCGTCCCCGTTCCACATCCTACATCAAGAATTGAACTTCCATGAGGCAAATATTGCTTCGTTTTAGAAACCCATTTTTGATACGGAACATCTTGCATTAAGATATCGTAATAATACGAAAATGTTTCGTAAGCCATTATTTTAACATCTCCTCAACATTAACGCGAGGAACATCACTCCATAATTTTTCTAAGTTATATTCCATACGAGATTCTTCTGTAAAAACATGTACGATCACTGAAGATAAATCTGCAAGTACCCATTGGTAATGGTGAGTCCCTTCAATACGTTTTAAGTTCATGTTATGTTCATCTGCGATATCTTTAATTTCTTTAACAATCCCCGCTGCTAAGCGATCATTTTTCGATGTTGAAATAACCATGTAATCATAGATAGGAGAATAATTTTTCATATCTAATACCACGATATTTGATGCATGTTTTTCATCTAATGCCTTAACGATTAATTTTAAATTTTCCAAAAAAATTCAACTCCCTTTTATGTATTGACGATAGTAATCAAAAGCTTTTTGTGTATCTGGATGAATGTCTGGTTTCTTTTGCGACTTTAGATATTGTATCGTATTTTTTAACGTGCATGCCATCGCCTTATCTAGTGATTCTTTAGATAAATTACGAATCAAATCAACACCTGGTTGTGTTCGGTTCGGTTCAATATAGTCCGCTAAATAAATGATTTTTTCAAGTACTGACATGTTCTCACGCCCTGTTGTATGGTACGTGATCGCATTAATAATATCTTGATTAGTAATGTTAAAATCTCTAGCTGCAATTAATCCGCCAACCGGGGCATGCCACACAAGTGGACTATGTCCTAAATAATCAGCTTTTCCATTTTCAGTTAACAACAAACTCATTTCATCGTCGGGTAAAAATTTTGCAATATCATGCAGCAAGGCGGCTGTAGCTACCTTGTCCACATCTTCTCCATAACGGTTAGCAAGTTCTATCGCTGTATCATAAACAGCTAACGTGTGCTTGTATCGCTTTGGAGGTAAAATTTCTTGAACTTTATTTTTTAAGAGTTCAGTCGTCATTTTTATTATCTAGGTAACTCGATTTGAGGTTTCTTTCTAGATTTTTTATAAAGAACGATTGTTTTCCCGATGACTTGAACAACATCTGCATGAGTTGGTTCTGCTAATTGCGTTGCAACCGCTACTGCTTCTTCCACACAATTTTGTAACACTGAAATTTTGATTAGTTCGCGTGCTTCTAAAGCATCTTCAACTGTTTTAATTAACATTTCATTCACACCATTTTTCCCTACTTGAATAATAGGTTGCATTGTATGAGCAATTCCTCTTAAATGACTCTTTTGTTTACCTGTTAGCATAAATAGCCTCCTCTAATTGTTGTTTCATTGTTGCTTCATCTGCCTCTATACCATACCATATTTTAAATGCCTCAGCTCCTTGATACAAAAGCATATCAAGACCATTTTCGCTTAAACAAGAATGAGCCTTAGCTATTTCTAATAATGTCGTCTGTTTTGGTTTATAGATTAAATCCATCACAATCGATTGTGGTCTTAAATGGGTTAAATTAATTGGGGTTTCCCCCAGTTTCAATCCAACTGATGTTGCGTTGATTATACATGAATACTGCGCCAAATTCATCTCGGCTTCAGATAAAGCAATAGTAGATGGACAAAATTGACTAGCTCGCTCTACTGTTCGATTCGCGATGGTTAACTGCGTAAACCCTTCTTGAACTAAGGCATAAAACACAGCCTTGGCTGCTCCACCCGCACCAAGAATTAAGATTTTAGCATCAGATTCCAATCCAAATGTTTTAAATGAGCGATAAAATCCGATTGCATCTGTATTGTAGCCTGTTAATTTTCCATTCTCACACTTAACCGTATTAACTGCCCCTATTTTTTGTGCTAGAGGATCAATCTCGTCTAAGTATTTCATAATGTCTTCTTTATAAGGAACCGTCACATTAAATCCATCCAACATTTTTAACATTGCAATGTCTGAATCAAGATCGGTAACTTGAATGGCAACATAAGTCGCCGACACATTCAATGCATAAAAATTTGCTTCATGCATAATCGGTGATAAACTATGTGAAATTGGATAACCAATGACAGCATAATGTCTCATCATACACTCCCTCACTTTCCACAGCCAACAAATATGATTAAATAAGTGATGGGCGAATTAAAACGCCAACCCCTTTAGGTGCATGGATCGTGATTTGTTGTCCTTCACCATTAACTGTAAACCATCCAAGTCCAGAAATAACAAGATCTGTTTTTTGACAAGGAATGGTATACGTATGTTTCTCCATTGCCATTGGGTTATCCCCTTCAGTAACAATGGGTTGCAATACCTTTCCAGCTTGTGTTTCCCATAATCCATCCGCTTTTTCAAGCTTTGTACGATGAATATGAAGTTGGTTAGCAAAGTAAGTCGTAAATGAAGTGCGCTCACCCGCAACAAAATCCATTCTAGCAAGTCCTCCGATAAATAAGGTCTGCTCAGGGTTTAACTGGAATACCCCCGACTTAATTTCTTTTTTAGGTGTAATTTCATTTAACGTTTTTTTATCCACATAATGAGCCAATTGATGATGATTAATCACACCTGGTGTATCGATAATCGAAGAACGATCATCCAATGGGATTTCAATAATATCAAGCGTCGTTCCAGGGAAGTGAGACGTTGTAATGATATCTTGTTCTTCTTCCGTAAAACGTTTAATAATGCGATTAACAAGGGTTGATTTTCCAACGTTTGTACATCCTACTATATAAACATCACGACCACGACGATATTTTTCAATCATTTCCATTAATTCGTCGATTCCATGTCCTTTTGATGAACTAATTAAGGCAACATCTAATGGTTTTAAACCAAATTCCTTTAATGAACGACGCATCCAGTGATCAAGTTTGGTTTTATTAACTGATTTAGGTAATAAATCCACTTTATTTCCAACTAATAACACATCATTTCCATTGATATGACGTGAAATCCCTGGAACTAAACTTCCAGAAAAATCAAAGATGTCGACGATATTGATGACTAATGCATCGACTTCACCCACACGTTGTAAAATTCTTAAGAAATCATCACTTGTTAAGGCAACATCTTGCACTTCGTTATAATGTTTTAATCTAAAACAACGTTGACAATAAATAAGTGTCTCTTCCATTTTCTTCAAACTTGATGCTGGTGTATAGCCTATTTCATTTGGTTCTTCGGTTTGGATGCTTGATCCACATCCGATACATTTCAATTGCTCCATAATATCGCTCCTTTTTTACACAACGCGCAGTTGTATGCTACTGCACCCGCCATTCAGTATTTTCAAATACTGAATGGCATTTACTATCTCTATTTATTTAAATAGGGTGGGATAGGTAACTTTCGTTTCTTTAATTGCCCTACCACATATCTTTCTAAACGACGATTAAATTTTGTTGAGGATTCATCTGTTTGTATATGAACCGGCTCAACTAAAATCGTATATAACCCTAGTCGTTTTGCCACTAGAACATCCGTCATTAATTGATCACCAATCATCACGACTTCATCTCGGTTATAGCTTGATAAAATGCGACGGAATTTTAATGTTAATGGCTTTAATGCACGGTGATGGGCAGTTAACTCAAGGTCTTGTGCAAATAATGACACTCGCTCTTTTTTATTATTTGAAACTATTCGAATTTCAAATCCAAGATCTGCAGCTTTTTTGAAAAATTCTAAAATCTGAGGTGTTGGTTTTGAAACAGTAGGACCCACTAATGTGTTATCTAAATCAGTAAAAATAACTTTTTTACCTCTATTCTTCAATTCTACTAAGTCAATTTCAAAAATATTTTTTACATAGTTATCTGCTACGAAATACCGAAACATATCCATTTCCCCTTTCTATCTAAACGAAAGCATGTTCATTAACTTTCAAATTTCTACGTTTCCCCTTAATATTATCATAAATTCATCTCAGTTTTAAGTCTATCGACAATATCTTGCGCATATAATCTATTAAATTGATATGTCAGGGGGAGTGTTGTATGTTTTTGTTTGAATTCGTATTATCGCTATTTTCTAATTTTGTGCCACTGGTTGGCGCAGTCAGCAACCAAGCTTTTCCAAATCCACTAACCGCTGAAGAAGAAGATTATTATCTTGACTTAATGGCGGAAGGGAATAAAGATGCTCGTGAAAAATTAATTGAACATAACTTGCGTTTAGTTGCCCATATTGTAAAAAAATATCAAAATCAAACGGATGATAAGGAAGATTTAATTTCCATCGGGACCATCGGGCTAATTAAAGCCATTGATTCCTACTCAAAAGATAAAGGAACTAAACTAGCAACTTATGCGGCTAGATGTATCGACAATGAAATCTTAATGTTATTTCGATCAACTAAAAAAATGCGAAATGATGTTTCTTTATATGATCCGATTGGATTTGATAAAGAAGGAAATGAAATTTGTTTAATTGATGTCGTAAAAGATGAAGAAAAAGATTTAAATGACATCATTATCCAACAATTAGCGATTGAAAAAGTTGAACGTCATCTGAATAGTTTAACCCAACGTGAACGTGAAATTATTGTTCGTCGATTCGGTCTTGAAAATCAAAAAGAAGAAACTCAACAAGAAATTGCTAAATCCTATGGCATCTCAAGAAGTTATGTCTCCCGTATTGAAAAACGGGCCTTAATGAAACTTTATCGAGAGTTTATAAAAAATTAACAGACGAAAAGGGGACGCAAGCGATCCCCTTTTTCTTCATCTTATTTTAGTTAATAAAAACGGCTCACTAAATTAAATAAGAAAAATCAAAACTTACCACTCACTTACAGGCGCTTGCGATATTCTGCGTCAGATGGCATACGCCAATCTGTTCTAGGTGATAATGAGATATCAAGCACTTTTGGTCCATCCGGTAAAGCTGAACGTTTAAATTGCTGAGTAAAGAAACGACGATAAAAAATATTTAAGTATTCTTTTAATTTTTCTTCTTCAACAACACCAGCAAAGGCTTTTTTCAGTAAATAGAAGACGCGATCTTCTGTATCGCCGTTATTTAACATGTGGTACATCATGAAGTCATGCACATCATATTTACCGATAATTTCTTCTGTATGTTGTTCTGTATTAATTAATTCAGGAGAAATTGGCGTATCTAAAATATCTGCTAACGTATGTTGTAATAGTTTAGCATCTTCTTCACTATTCGTCAACTTGGTACATTCTAACAACATAAATTGTTTCACCATAAATTTAACGAGTGTCTTAGGTACTCCAGCATTAATGGCGTAATGAGACATATGATCACCATTATATGTACACCATCCGAGTGCTAACTCTGACATATTACCAGTTCCAAGAACGAGACCATTTTCTTTATTTGCTAAGTTCATTAATATATTTGTACGTTCACGCGCTTGTGCGTTTTCATATGTGATATCTACTACATTTGGATCATGTCCGATTGTTTCAAAATGAGACAGTACAGATTCTCTTAAATCAATATCATGGTGCGTAACTCCCAACGTCTTCATCAAGTTATTAGCATTTGTATTCGTACGATTTGATGTTCCGAAACCACGAATCGTATACGCGATAATATTTTTTCTAGGTTTACCTATTAAATCAAATGTTTCAGCTGCTAATAACAGCGCAAGCGTTGAATCAAGTCCACCTGAAACACCAATTAACAGCGTATCGGCATGCGTGTGTAATTGACGTTTGGCCAATCCATTAATCTGAATGTTCTTAATTTCATTAAATGACTCAACTTCTTCAATTTTAGGAACAAAAGGCGTTTCATCTATTTCCTTTTCAAATTCAAAGTTTTTATCTATTTGAATATCAAACATCACACGTTGAATATCGGCCATGTTATCATTTGAACTTTCTCTAAACGTTGTTGATTTTCGGCGTAAGAACTGAATTTTAGAAACGTCAATATCTCCAAATGTCATGTTTAATTCATCACGACAGAATAATTCAGATTCAGTTAAAATTTCCCCTGCCTGAGAAATCATACAATGTCCTGAATAGACACCATCTGTTGTTGACTCATATACACCTGATGAACAATAAACATAGCCACCGACAAGCTTTGAGCTTTGAATTTTGACTAAGTCACGACGGTAACGACTTTTTTGGAATACTTCGTTACTTGTCGATAAATTTAAAATTACATCTGCTCCATTTAATGCTATTAAGGTACTTGGTGAGGATGAAACCCATAAATCCATGCAGATTTCAACACCAAACGATACATTGTGTTGTTCGTTTTCAAAAATCAAATCACCAAATGGGACAGTACGTCCTAGGTAGTCAATTGTTTCATAATGTTTGACAATTTCATTTCCACGATTAAACCAACGTGATTCAAAGAACTCACTATCGTTTGGTAGATAATATTTAGGAATAATACCCAGAATTTCATCTTTTTGAATGACAACTGCACAGTTATATAAATTCCTATGAATACTAATTGGGGCGCCTACAACGATAACACCATCAAATGGATTCTCATTTAATAGTTTAGCTATTGCTAAATTAACATCCTCTAATAAGTAATGTTGTAGCAATAAGTCTCCACACGTATAACCAGAAATTGATAGTTCAGGAAATACTACTATCCCTGCTTGCTTTTGTTTGGCTTTAGTCAGGGATTTTAACATGACTTCAACATTAGCAATTGGATTTCCAACAAATACTTTTGGTGCAGCTGTTGCAACTTTTAAAAATCCTTTGTAAAACATCTCACTCACCTCGTCCATACAATTTATTTTGTTTAATATATTCATCTACTTCTTTTAGTACTAAGTCACTGTTATTTAAATTTTCACGGTATTGCGTTGACGAGATAGGCATTTCTTCAAACTCCTCTAAAATAATGAATTGAGATTCATACCCTTTAAATAATGTTGAAATAATGCTCTCTACATCGATGTGGTCACGCCTAAACACAATAATCTTGAAATTTGCAATTAATTCTTGAACTTGTGCCCATTGCGGTAAATCCTTTAAATTATCTGCTCCAATCACAAAACCAATATCTTGAGAAGGATCCTGTTCTTTTAGCTTTGTTAGCGTTTGGAAACTTGTCAATACGTCTTTTGCTTCGACTTCGATTTGACTCACTTGGGCGTGCTTTAAATGCTTACTCACAATATGAAGCATATCAATGCGATAGTTAGCTGATATTAAACCTTTTTTGGGATACTGATTTCCAACCGGTAAATATATAAATTGATCACATTTCAACGTCTGAATTATATATTTTGCAATGTGATAATGAGCAATAGTTGGGGGGTTAAAAGAGCCTCCGAATACAACAATCATATCACAAACCTCCATTTCTGTACCTCATTATTATAATCATTTTTACACTATCTACATGATTCAAACTATTATTCATTTTGGGCAAATAAATGCTTTAGTTACTTACCCACTGACAGTTATTCATCGAATATCTATACTAGTTTGAGAAAGTCACCTTATCTTCATTCATTTATCAAAAATAATTTTTTCTAAAATACAAGTATGACGACTTTAATAAAAAAAACCGCCCTTTTAACTGGACGGTTATTTTGGGCAAATTTTTAGATTCGTCCGACTAACTCAATCACCATTTCACTTGATTCTTTAGCCGCTACAGGTAAGAAATCATTAAATGAAATATGAGATTCTTTCCCGGCAATATCAGATAAAGCACGTACAATAATAAATGGTACTTCAAATTGGTGACAAACTTGGGCAACTGCTGCCGCTTCCATTTCTAATGCTAACAAGTCAGTAAAATTCGTTCTGATTTTTTCAATTTGATCCGGACGATTGATAAATGAATCTCCTGTTCCAATTTGACCTTGCCAATACGTCTTTCCTGAATCTTTTAGCACTTTCTCTGTTAATTCCATTAAGTTTTTATCTGCTGAAAAAGTAGCAGGTAATCCAGGGATTTGACCTAGTGCATATCCAAAACCAGTAACATCTGCATCGTGATGTAATGTTCCATTTGAGATAACCACATCCCCAATATTAGTATCTGGATGTAATCCTCCTGCAGATCCTGTATTGATTACACAAGATACATTATAATTTTGTAATAATAATGTGGTTGCAATGGCTACATTCACTTTTCCAATCCCACTTTTAAGTAAGACAACCTCTTTATTATTTAAAATTCCTTCTGTAAACTCAACGTGTGCAATATTTTTGGTTTCTGTAATTTTCATTGCTTCACGAAGTAACGATACTTCTTCTTCCATAGCGCCGATAATTGCAATTGTCATCATGAGACCACCTTTCAAATCTTTATAATTTTATTTTTCTATGCTTTTACACGAAAAAAAAGCTGCTAAAAGCAGCTAGAGATTAGTGTACGTTAAGAATATTTACCGTGATAATTCCTTTTGGAGTCGACACGTCAATTTGATCTCCTAAACGTTTCCCCATTAAAGCTTGGGCGATTGGTGATTCATTTGAAATTTTAGATTCGAATGGATTCGCTTCTGCACTACCTACGATTTTATAAGTCATTTCTTCAGCAGTTTCAGCATTTTTGTAAGTTACTGTTGATCCAATCGTAATAACTTCGCTATTTTCATCACTATCAATGATAACAGCATGTTTTAATATAAATTGTAACTCTTGAATACGTTCGAAGACAATGGCTTGTTCCTCACGTGCAGCATCGTACTCAGCATTTTCAGAAAGATCCCCTTGTGCGCGGGCATCTTGTAACTTTTCTTTAATTTCTTCCATTTTAACCTCAGTTAAATGGCTTAATTCATCTTGGAATTTCTTAATCCCTTCAAGGGTTAAATGTTGTTGTTTTTCTTTCATAAAAAAATCCTCCTGGCATATTAACGTTCTATTTAAGAATGATAGCTTCTATTATACATGAACTTTTTAGTTTAATATACTATTAATTTTAGTAATTAATAAATCAATGGCTACTGTATTTGTTTTTCCTTCTGGAATAATAATATCAGCATATTTTTTTGTTGGTTCAACAAACTGTTCATGCATAGGCTTTACTGATTCAGTGTATTGTAAGATCACTGATTCAATTGTTCTACCTCGTTCACTCATATCACGAAGTAAACGACGGATAAAACGAATGTCATCATCAGTCTCAACAAAGATTTTGATATCTAGGAACTCACGAATATGAATATCCTCTAACACAAAAAGACCTTCCACTATAATGATACTTGTTGGATCAATTTTTTCTGTTTCATCACTACGTGTATGTTGCGTATAGTCATAAATAGGTTTTTGAATAGAATACCCTAACATTAATTTTTTTAAATGTTTAACAAGTAATTCATTATCCATTGATAATGGATGATCATAATTTGTTTGAACTCTTTCCTCGAGCGTCATATGCCCTTGATCATTATAGTAATCATCTTGTCTTAATAAAGTAATTGTTTGATCTGAGAACGTTTCACACAAAATATTAGCAACACTTGTTTTACCTGAGGCAGATCCGCCAGCAATTCCAATAACCAATGGTTTTTTCACGTCTATTCCGCCCTTACATAATTATTAGTTTGTTCATTTATCTGTTAGTTATAACATGTTTTCTCATCATATCATTTGAATAAAGTTTAAATGGAACTTTGAATTTAAGAACTTGTTTAGGATGTCGAGCTACGTCTAATGGGTGCTCCTCTTCATCAAACATTTCTTCAATAATATGGATTTGAGTTTCAATTTTAGGACCAAAGAATTCCACACATTCCCCACTACGGAAATGATTTCGTTGCTCTAACGTAACCATTTGTGTTTTATCATCATAATCTAGAACTAATCCGATAAATTCTTGAGTTGGATGCTCATCACGGTTATCAAACATTTGCTCTTCAAAAGAAGGAATTCCTTCAAAGAATGCGGGTGCCGCTTCACGATTTGCACATTTTGATAACTCAACTAGCAATTTATCATCGAATATAAAATGGTCAGGGTCTGCACAATAGGTATCAATTAATTTACGATAAGCACTAACAACTGTTGCCACGTAATGAATAGATTTCATACGCCCCTCAATTTTTAGGCTATCTATTCCTAATTCAATCATTTGAGGAATTGATGCCAATAAATTTAAATCTTTTGGGCTCATTGCATATTTAATTTCATTTTCATCAAAAAGTCGACTCAGTTGCTCGCCCTCAGTTTTCATTAAGTCAAATTCCCAACGACAAGACTGGCAACATCCTCCACGATTAGAATCACGGGCTGTCATATGATTGGATAAAGTACAACGACCAGAGTATGCAATACACATCGCTCCATGAATAAATGTTTCAATTTCAACATCTGTTTTATCCATGATATCTTGGATTTCTTCTTTTGTTGTTTCACGAGCTAAAACAACCCGATGAAGCCCTTCTTGTTCCCAAAACTTGATTGACATATAATTCATTGTTGATTGCTGTGTACTCAAGTGCACTTCAACATTGGGTGCACATTTTTTACACATTTCAATAATTAACGGGTCAGCCACAATAATTGCCGCCACACCGATTTCTCCTAAGGCTGTTAAATATTCTTCTAACCCATTCATATTTTCATTATGGGCAATAATATTAGTTGTTACATATATTTGTGCCCCATATTCACGGGCAAATTCTACACCCTCTTTAATCTCTTCTAAAGAGAAGTTTTGTGCATTTGAACGTAGTCCAAACTCACGACCACCAATAAACACTGCATCTGCCCCGTACATAACAGCAATTTTTAGTTTTTCTAATGAGCCTGCAGGAGCTAATAACTCAGGTTTTTTTGTAATGATTCTTTTTCCATCAACAATTGTTGAAACAGGAATTCTAGCCATGTGCACACTCCTTTCTATGCCTATTACTTATGTTTATAAATCGATGGTTTGTAAAAGAATCCTCGATCTAAATTTCGATATTCTGGTTGTACTTCTTCTATCTTTTTATATAAAGCACGACCAATTTGATGATATCTATCTTCATCTGTTAACGCCGTATCTATCGCCATACGATAGGCTTTTGTCACGTATAACAGATATTCAGGTGTTTTAAGAATGGCATCTATACGAAAACTATCGATAGATCCATTCATCAATTCAGTTAAATCATCAACCATACAAGTATCCGTTCCATTAAAAATATGAGTCCCTTGCGTATCTTCATAAATTGGATAATATAAATTTCGTTCTGGATCGAAAAGAATAAATCCTTGATCTTGTGTTTGTAATTTTTCAACAATCTGATCTTTGAATTTTAAATAATTTCCGATTAGTTCACGACGTGAATGGAACATACAAATTGCTCCATGAACTAGAACTTCAATTTCACCCATACTATGTGACTTAATGTCTAAAACTGATTCTTTTACTAATTCGGGAGCCAATACCGTACGTATAACTCCGCGTTCGTACCAATAATTAGCCGTAAAATAATTAGTTCCTAACGTCTCACTACTCCAATGCAATGGTATTTCTGGCACTTCCTCTTTAGCAATCATGTACGCACCTGGATCTGAAAATCTCAGGGCATCAATTGGCATCTTCGAAATAGCTTTTAAATAGTGACGTAAATCATCTATTTCACTATTTGGAAATAATGCATTAATTGCCACATATGCTTTTTTATTTGATTGCTTAATTAACTTGATAGCTTCCTCGAGTGTCGATAAATCAAAGTCACCAGCAAGTCTAAGACCGAACTGCTCTTCTCCTAAGATAAAAGCATCCGCTCCCGCTTCAATTAATTCTTGAATATCTTGAAGCCTTTTAGGCGTTACAACCAATTCTGGCTTTTTCATCTTATCAACTCACTTTTTTCTTTTTAACAATAATAGATTATATCTTATTTAGTATCTCTTTTCAAACTAATTGCAACACCATCACCTATGGGCAGCAATAGAGTGTTATAATTTGGATTATTTGCTAACCAATGGTTGTAACGATCGATTTTCCGAACAAGTTGTCGTAAATTTCTACTTTCAATTTGATCTTTATCTAAAACGAATCCATGGAATAACAAGTTATCACTTATAATCATGCCATCGTCTTTTAACAGTGGTTCATATTTTTCAAAAAACTTTTGATATTGTGCTTTTGCTGCATCGATGAAAATAACATCATATTCTTGAATAGGTAACTCATCATTATTTATCTTTAAAGCATCCGCCTTAATTAGCGTCACACGGTCAGAAATAATACTGCGACTGTGATAGCCCACTGCATCCTGATATCTTGCATCATCTCTTTCAATCGTGACAATCTGACAATTAGGAAGATGTTTAGCCATCATTAAAGAAGAGTAGCCTATTGCACTACCTATTTCTAAAATAGTTACAGGTTGTTTGATTCTTAATAACTGTAACATAAGTTCTAACCCTTGATCTTGAATGATGGGGACGTCATTTACCTCTGCATAAGATTTCATTTCTAGTGTCAATTCATCATGTTCAATCGTTTTAAAACAGCTCATTAATTGTAATAATTGCTCATTCATTATTATACCACCTATAAAAGTTTACTTACATACACTTGATCCAGCTTGGTATGAAGGTAGTAAATATTCTCGATAAAATGCCATATGTTCTGTATATGTTTCAAAGAAGTATGTTTTTCCATCTAGACAACTAAATAAATCTCCAATAAAGAATATATAGTCATGGTTTTCTGGATTTAACACTGCTTTAATTGCATCTAATGAAGGACTACCGATTGGCCCCACTGGAATTCCTTTAATGTAGTAAGTGTTATATGGAGACTCTTGATTTGTCATTTCTTCAGTAACGCGCACCACACGATCGCCTAAAATATATTGGACGGTCGTATCACTTTCTAACTTCATCCCTAAATTGATACGATTATTGAATACACCTGCAACCGTTGGCATCTCTTCTACCGTTGGTGTTTCTGCCTCTATAAGTGACGCCAAGGCAAAAATTTCATGCGTGCTTAAATTTGAATTATCAATTTCTGTTTTGATAGGGTCTAACTTTGAAGCGGTCACATCAAGAAGTTTATATGTTATTTCTTCTAGTGTGTATGCTTGATCTAATACTGAATAGGTTGCTGGGTAGATATAGCCTTCTAAAGGATAAATAACCCCTTCTTGCATGATATCTTGTGTTAAAAACCAATAGTTTTCGATAAATGGAGCTAAAAACTGTGGATCGTTCCACTGAATTAAGATATCTTCAATCGTCATATTAGTTATTGTTGTTATTTTTGACGCTATATACTCTAATGTATAGCCCTCAGGAATCACAAATTTGATCATATCTGGTTCTACCGTTTCACCATTTCCAAATTTAGTAAACATTTCTTCTAAGGTCATCGAAGGAGAAAGTTCATACTCACCTGCTTGGATATGTGACCAATTATTTTTTTTAATAATAAGATTGGCTATTTTAGGGTGTTTAATTAAATTTAATTCAGCTAATTGTTCAACCACACGATTAGGTGTACTTCCTGGTTTTAAATGATACTGGACAACTTGTTTATCATCCGCATTGATTGGCTCCAATGTGTTATCTAATAAATTTTTTGCATAAATCCCTGCACCGACAAGTCCAATAATTATAATGGCAACTATCCAACCTTTTGCTTTTTTCACTTTTTTCACCTCGACACTAAACAGTACAAAAACGGACCCTAGCGTCCGTTTTTGTCAGTTCATCTATTTTTTATTCTTCGTCTTCGCCTTCTTCTTCATTATCTAAGAAAGTATTAATAACTTCTTCAATCATGTCCCACTCTTCATCCGTTTCAACAGGCATTAATTCTCCGCCTTCATTTTCTGAAGTTGGTAAGTAAGCAGATACGTGTAAATCAACATTTCCATCTTCATCTTCATTTTCTGCACCGATTGGGTAATAAACAACATAAGATTTGTTATAATCATCTGAATCAAATGTGAATAAAATTTCGCATAATAATTCGTTTCCATTTTCATCAACAACTGTAATTTGGTTTTCTTCTAACATATTAAGTCACCTCTTCATAATATTAAGTAATGCACGATTACTTTTCTTTAATTAGCGGATAAACATTTATTATCCTCTAGTTGAATCTAAATAACTTTGTAATATTACTGTGGCCGCCATTTTATCTACGACTTTTTTTCTTTTGTTACGACTAACGTCAGCTTGAATCAGGACTCGTTCAACCTGCATGGTTGTCAATCGTTCATCCCAAAAGATAACAGGAACATTCGTTGCTTCTTCGAGTTTTTTACCAAACTCTTGAGTGACTTGCCCTCGATCTCCGATTGAACCATTCATATTCTTTGGTAATCCAAGGACAATTTTCGATATTTTATGTGTCTTAACTAATTCTTGAACGTGTTGTATTGCTTTCTTGTAGTGATTCTCTTCAAATCTAAATGTTTCAACACCATGTCCCATCATGCCAAGTGCATCACTAATTGCAATGCCTAGCGTTCTAGTTCCTAAGTCTAATCCTAGTTGTTTCATTGGTTATCCACAAACTTTTCAAGTAAGACTTCAATTATTTCATCACGTTCAATTTGTTGGATTTTATTTCGAGCACCCATGTGACTCGAGATATAAGCTGGATCACCTGAAATTAAGTAACCAACGACTTGATTAACAGGATTATATCCTTTTGCTTTTAATGCTGTAAAAACATCAGTAAGAATCACTTCAACGGCTTCATTTTGGCTTAATTTATCTTCAAACGCCTCATTTAGCATCATTGTATGATTTAAATTCATCGAATTCACCACCCATAAAAATATGTCCTTATCAATATTTTACAATAATGTTAAGGGTATGAAAAGGATTATAAATTATTTTTTACCCATTCATCAACATTTTTCAATGCTAAATCAATTTTTGATGCATCTTTTGCCCCAGCTTGCGCCATATCAGGACGTCCGCCTCCGCCTCCGCCGCAAATCGTCGCGACTTCTTTAACAATTTTACCAGCATGCATACCTTTTTTAACATTATCGTCTGTCACACCACACACAATTGCTACTTTACCCTCAACAGCACTCGCAAGTACAATTACAGCTGAACCTAGTTGTTGTTTGAATTCATCCACCATTTGGCGCAGGTGATTCATATCAACATCTTTTAACGCGGCAGTTAAAACTTTAATTCCTTCTACCTCATGTGTATTATTGACAACTTCATTCATTTTTAAATGTGATAATTTAGATTTTAATGAATCATTTGTTTTTTCTAATTCTTTTAACTCATTTAATAACCCGTCAATACGTTCTTCAAGCATCGCTGGCTTTGTTTTTAATGTTTCTGAAATGCAACTAAAACGGTCAATAAATGTATTCATATACTTAAATGCTTGTAACCCTGTTACTGCTTCGATACGGCGAGTACCAGCTCCGATTCCTGACTCAGAAACGATTTTAAATACCCCAATTTCAGATGTATTTGAAACGTGACATCCTCCACAAAGCTCAACACTATAATCACCTGCCGTTACAACACGAACAGTATCTCCATATTTTTCACTAAATAAAGCCATAGCCCCTGACGTTTTTGCTTCTTCAATTGCCATTTCATTGACAGAAACTT
>JBOFCV010000101.1:0-2136 GCA_051646305.1 Turicibacter sp. | reverse complement strand
TTTGTTTGCTTTCCTTAAGGACAAGTATTATGATATCACTCATTCCTCTTCCCGTCAAGAACTTTTTTGAAAAAACTTTTATTGTTTTTATTTCCTCTCTTTTTTCAAAAAAAAGCACACCACTATTGTGATGTGCTTATAATTTACATTTGCTTTCTAAATACAAACATTCCTTCGCTAGCATTAGTAATCAAATCTGTTTGTTCATCTGTATTAGAATGTTTCGGATGAATAAATTCTACTATTTGAAATTTACATTTATTCACATAAAAATGAATATTTCCAACTTCAAAGTATGGTGTACAGGTTTCCCAAACTTTTGTTTCTGGATGTAAACTTTCAATTCCATCCCATATTTCCTTACCAATCCCTTTGCTACGTGCGTCAAATTTAACATATAAAAAATCAAGATGATTGTGCTGAGTTTTTTCATTTATTACCACTATTGCACCGCCAATCATTTTACCATCAATCAATATTTTATACGCCACCGAACCTTCTGCTTGTAAAGAGGCGTCAATATCTTTTGTGGGTAGAATCCATTCATCAGTCTTACCGAAAGCATCTTCATATCCTTTTTGGAACGACTCCTGCATATCATTTTTATATTGTGCTAAATCTTTATCATCTTGATTAACAATCAAAAAATCCATTTTTTTTATTTTCATATGCGAATTCCTTTTAGATTCTCTAAAATTAACTGTTGTTCTTAATATATATCAAGCATTCATCCGCCTTAAGTGGTTTACTAAATAAATAACCTTGATAAAAACCATCACCCATTGCATCTAAAACAGCTTTTTGATTTTCGGTTTCGACAAATTCATTAACAATCATTATTCCTGTTGACTCACATAAACTGTAAACAGATTTCACTATATTTTTTGACTCTTCGTTTTTATCAATATCCCTAATTAAACTTCCATCAATTTTGATACAGTCTATATCGTACTTTTTGATGTACAATAGGGGGTTATAACCAACTCCAAAATCATCAATTGCTAATTTAATACCACTCTCATTTACTATCGATAACTGTTTCTTTGTTATCTCATCTCCACCAATTGCAAAACTTTCTGTTATTTCTAGTTTAATCGCATTCGGCTGAACATCGTAAAACTTAATCATATCTTTGATATCCTTTGCAAATGAATCATCTTTTAATTGCTTAGTTGAGATATTTATGGACATATCGATTGGATTATTTAATTCCTTATTCCAGATTGAACTTTGTTTAATTGCCTCTCTAGCAACCCACTTCCCTAAAAGATAGACTAGTCCAACTTCTTCTGCAATTAATACGATAATATTCGGTGGAATGTAGCCAAACTCTTCATAATTCCATCTTAAAAGTGCTTCTACACCAACAACTTGTCCCTTTTTATTCACTTGCGGTTGGTATTCTAAATACAACTCATCGTCATTTTTTCTTCTTCCGTTTAGGATTTCTTTTAGCTCTTCTCCTAAGAAGATGCTAATTTCCCCCATATTATCCGCACCACTTGCTAAATCAAGTTTTTCTAACTCACCCGAAAAAACCATATTTTTTAGCTGTTCATATGCTTCTTTTCTTTCATGCTTACTCATATTATCTGCAATTCGTACAAAAGGGGTATAAATTGCAACACCTACCGCAATATTAATTACTTGGAGTATTAACCCTGAAAAGCTCCCAGTAAGTCGATACGCATTGAATAATACTGGATGAGTCCAACTCATATCAGTATTGACAATTTCTACTAAACCTAATTCAAATGCTCCTTGAGCGATAATGTATAAAATAATTGGTGTAATTGTTAATGGGATTACATAGACAGGATTAAAGAGAATCGGTAAGCCGTAAGTGATCGTTTCATTGATATTAAAAAGGCTTGGGCCAATCGAAATCTTTGAAATTTTCTTACTATACTTATTTTTACTAACTATTAGCACTGCAATTATTAGGCAAAACGTACTTCCTGCACCACCCATGTTTGTAAATGTATCTACATATAGCCTATTGAAAGATTGATCATGTACGATTAAATCTCCACCATGACCACCAACTACCCACAATGCATTTTTGATAAAGATATATTTGATATCATTATAAAAACCATTGGCTCCATGAATCGTTATACCTTCAAGTGTAATAAT
>JBOFCV010000207.1:0-10335 GCA_051646305.1 Turicibacter sp. | reverse complement strand
CCCAGAAATATCAGCATCTTTATTTGAAGTTCCGAAGACATAAATAAAATCACCTTCACTTGTATAGACACTGACTGATCCAAATAAAGACGCGGCATAAATAATTCCTAATTCGTCCACATAGATATCAACAATTTCGCTAGACATAAAACGACTTTCTTGTAACATGTTACTTCCGGCTGTATTATGTTTTTTGATAGCATCTGGAATTTCTGATGCTGTTGTTGTATAGACAATTCCAACTGGATCGACATAAACATTTGAAAATGTGAGTGGAACGCGTCCCATTAATCCCTGTTTTTGACTATCTGTAAAGAATAAATCTTGCATGGCTTCAGACACTGATAAAGCGACTTTATTCGAAGTGAAATATCCTAGGAATTCTCCCGAATTTGAAAGTTGGATAATTCCGTTATAAACGCCTTCACCCACAATAAATAAATTTTTAGCTCGGTCAACTGCCACTTTTAAAGGTTTAAATGCTGTATCTCCAAAGGCAACCGATGTTGGTTTTCCAAATTGTTGAATTAATTTTCCATTGTTATCAAAATTAAAGACAACGCCTGCAGAAGGATCAGCCACATAGATTTCTCCATCTTGTGTGACATAAACCCCTGTTGGAGATGTTAGTGATTCGTGCGTAATTATTTTATCTAAATTTCCTTTTTCAATATCATACACAACGATTCGCTTATTTCCTGTATCCGCGATATACAATAAATCATGATGATCTATAAACATATCCGATGGATCACTTAATCCAAGACCTGTTATGGTTAGATTAGGTAAGTAGGCATCTTGTGTTCTAACTAATTGTCTTTTGGCATTGAACGTGTATGTATACGATGTCGCAGGCGAAGCTTGGGCTACCGGCGAAGTTGCAACAAGTAACATCATGACAAACACTAATGTGAGTTTAATTATTCTTTTCATCGATATCCCCCCTTATTTAATTCCTGAATGACTCATCGTATTCATAACTTTAGATTGCATGAAGATAAACATGACAAAGTTTGGAATAAACATGATTAATGATGCGGCTGCAGACATCCCTGCCCCAGCAATAGCATTTCCGCTTGTTGTTGTCGTTAACGTACTCATATAAAACGCAAATGTTTTAAGTGTTTCATCTGTAATGTATAAATTTGATGATTCCGTTGTATTCCACACTGCTTGGAATGTTAGTAATCCAACGGTTGCAAGTGCTGGCTTAATTAATGGCACGATAATCATCGTAATAATTTTCACATCGGTCGCTCCATCTAATCGTGCGGCTTCAATCAAAGCATCTGGAATTTGATCCACAAACTGTTTGACTAAGAATAATCCGACAGGCATCGCAAGCATGGGAACAATGTGTGCTAATAAGTTATTTGATAATCCCGTGTTAATAATAACTAAGTAACGAGGAATCATAACGGCTATCGGAACAAACATTAAAGCCGTTTGGTTAATAGACAACAAAAACCCTTTTGATTTGAACTGTTTTTTTGAAAGTGCATAGGCACTTGTTGCCGTGATATACATCGTAGCAACGACGGTGATGACTGTCACAACAACCGAGTTGAATAAGTAACGCGTCATTGGAACACCCGTTTCAGATGCGGTTCTAAATAAATCTTGGAAGTTTTTAAATGTTGGGTTCTCCACAAAGAATCTCGGTGGGAACATAAATAATTCATCTAGTGGTTTAAATGCTTGATTGACAATATAAACAATTGGCAACGTCATTAAAATAGCAACAGGTACTAAGATAAGATAAAACTTTAACTGTGAACGATGAAACTTTTTAGGATTAATTTGTGAACCTTGAAATGCCATTTCTACCGCCCCCCTTAGTCTCTTTCCCCAAAGAGGCGATACGCCACTTTAGAAAATACTAAAATCATTAACAATAGAATTACCGATAATGCTGCGGCATATCCCATCTCATATCTGATGAAACCATAATCTTCAATATGATTAATAATCAACTGCCCCGCATATTGCGGCGTCGGATTGGCTCCTGATAAAGCAACTCCAATACTACCATTATTAAAAGCCCCAACAATTGCCATTACCGCCCCAAATAACATTTGAGGTCGCATAGACGGAATTGTAATATAGACAACTTCTTGGAATCGATTTCTAATTCCATCAATATATCCTGCTTCATAAAGTTCTTGGTTTATATTTAAAATCCCAGCAAGCATGGCTAAGAATCCAATTCCCATTGCGCTCCAAAGGGAAACAACAATCATGATATTCATTAAATAATCAGGTGATTGTAAGAACTGTATAGGCGCTTCAATCCATCCCCAGTCTAATAACATGGCATTTATATACCCCGCATCATCTCCTGAAAACAATGTTTTCCAAATAACTGAGATAAATACCCCTCCGACCATCGAAGGTGTATATAAGGCAAGCGCTAGAATTGTTCTAGGAATAGCTTGAATTTGAGCTAACATCCAGGCGAAGATAAAAGATAACATATAACCTCCTGGACCAACAATTAAAGCGAATTTAAATGTATTTGGAATAACAAACTTAACAAATATTTCATCATTTGTTAACACTGTAATATAATTGGCTAACCCTACAAAAGAGGGTGTCTCAATCACATTGAAATAGGTTAACGATAAACCAATTGCAATCATAACTGGTATAGCTATAAAAAGTGAAAACAGCAAGGCATAAGGTAATAATAAGAAAAAGGCCGACAATGCATCTTGATACGAACCCGTTTTCATTTTTTTGCTAACTAGGCTTAATTTTTGACTAAATCCGACTTTACCATTTGATAGGTTTAGTTTTTGATTATGAGTCCCCATTCCTTACTTCCCTCCCATTGTGTTAGCTTCTATTTGATCGTTAATCCAATCAATATCTCTAACTTTAAATTCCTTTAATACCGTTCCATCTTCTGAAAGGAATCCAAACTCAATCATTTTCTTTTTAATCTCACGGTTAATACTTACGACTTGACGGTCAATTGAGACACGTGTAGAAACACCGTCAAACACTGCACTATTCCAAATATCTGACAATCCACGCTCTAACATATATTGTCCAGGTGTACGTGGGACATCTCGTAACCAAAGTGCTGATTCTAAAATAACATCTTTATCTTTTGCATCTAATGGTGAATTTTTAACTGCATCCAAGTTTGCCGATAACCAAACATACTCAGGCCCATACGTTGATTGTAAATTATATGAATAAGTCGTCTGAGTTTCCTCTGACATCCACCATTTCAAGAACTCCCAACTCTCTTGTGGTTTTTCTGTGTCATTAAAAATTGCACTTCCTACCCCAGTTGAGATGTACCAACGCTCAATGCTTCCATCTTCTTGTTCTGTCCCTGGGTAAAGAGCTAATTCCCATTTTCCCACAAGTTCTGGTGCAGCATTCTTAATCTGCAAATATTCAGAGAACTGCGTAATACCAATTGGTAATGTCGCGTATCTAAATGAATTATAGAAGTTAGCAACTTGTGCTGGTAGGGCATACGTTCTAAATAGTTCGGTTAATTGTGTTAACCCTTTAACCGCTTCCGCAGAATCAATAGCCGTTGTAATTCCATCAGCATGATAGATAACTCCTCCATTTTGGAAAATCAATGGACTCGTTTGATAGAACCATTTCAAACTGGTTCCACCAGCTGTTGGATGGAAGAAATTCATTCCATAACGTTGTAGGACTGGTAAAATATCAATCACATCGTCCCATGTACTTGGAACTGTTATTCCTAAACTTTCAAAAATATCTTTTCGGTAAATAATAGCCTGGAATTCTAACGTTTCAGGCATTGCATAAACTCCATCATTTAAAACATAAGGAATCATCGCACCCGGTGCGTATTGAGAGGCTACATCCCAGAAATCATCAAATGTTGTCAAATCATATAAAGCGCCACGGATGGCAAGATCGAATGGCATATAACTAACAAGTCCTAACGCAATATCTGGTGATTCATCAGCAGCATTTGCTAAAATTAATTTATTAACATCTGGCATAGCTGATATTTTAACCTTAATTCCTGTTTGTGGTGTAAATTGTGAATCGGCTAATTTTTGCATCGTATCAATATACGTCAGTGGTCGGTTAACCCATATATTAACAGCGTCACTATCCTCTGTCATCACATATTTTTTTGATGTAAATGAAGCAATAAATGATTTTGTATTATTTAGTACTTTTGATACAAAACTTGCATTCGGTTTATCTAATGTTTCTCCATTAGAAACATAAAATCCGTTTATAAATAAGGGTTGAGATGTTAAATTAGAGATTGTGTCTCCAATCATTTGTGATACTGATCCTGATCCACTATATAAACGATCTAAGTAAAGAGGTAATTCATCTGGATCAACTAACATTTTATCTAATTGTCCTACAGCTTTATTTAAAAATGATAAGGTCGATGACATTTGACCATTCGGTGCAAATTCAGAACATGTTTGAATAACTGATTTGATTAACGTCTGATAGGCCTTTAAATAGGCTTCTGTTTCAGGTAAAAACTTCGTTAATCGCCACGTACGATTTTTATCAATTTCTTTACCACTTACTTTAACAATATCTAAAGAAAATTGATTAATATGGTCATTAACGAGTTGTAAAATTCGAATTTGTTCACTGACTGGTTCATACTCTGCTTTAAGACTTACGGTGTGAGTTCCCTCAGTCAGATAAAATTTAAACACTTCGTCTTCTTTTGATAATGTTTCATTCTTCCATACCCCAGGATTAGTGACACTAAATTCATATGCTTTTAAATCTTCAAACGGAATTTCACCGTCGATTCTAATACTTCTAAACACACTATAATCACTTTTATCATTCATATAGTGTAATGCTATTTCATACCACCCATCAGCTTCAATATCAAATGAATACGTGATTTCTTGACCCGGAGTTTTCCAAGAGTTCCCATCTATTACATTTAATTTTTTATAAACGGCATCGTATGGTGTTAAAGCGGGTTGATTTAAACTATTTAACCGAATATATGAAGAGTTTTTTTCACTATATTCGGTCGCATTTACAAATATTTTAGTAGCGTCTGTTTCCATTTGTGGGAACCTATCTACATAATCTTCATACTGTACCTTTTCTGATGGAGATTTAACTTGTAACGTCCCCATATACAATTCATCTGAAGTTGTATTGATTATCGTGATGGTGTTCTCCCCCGCTTTTAATTCAAACAAAAGTGGTTCAACCGTATAATACAACTTGTTATACATAGGGATTGTATTCCAGCCATCAACGCGTTCTTGTTGAGGTAGTGATTCATCACCATATGTATCAATTGAAAATTCTTTACTTTGATCTCTCCAGTTTAGCGGAACATCAATTGTTTGCGCTTCATCGAATTGGACCTCATTATTTACTAAAACAGATAATGTTGGATTAGTTAATCCTTTATCTCTCATTTGATAATCTATATGAAACTCATATAATCCACTACTTGGAACGTTGACTTGATAAGTTACTGTCTCATCTCTACCAATAGAAACCACTGTGCCTTGATATGTTGGATCTTTAACTTCATTTCCACCACTTATTTGAGCCACATAATCTTGAGTGCCCATTTTAGCATGACTTGTATTAACAAAATCAAAGTATGTGTGTTTCTTTCTTACCAAAGATTCATTCAATAAATTAAATGCTGCTTCAGTTTCTTCATTCGACACATGATAGTCGGTTGTTGAACTTTTTGTAAAAATCATGACTGCCAATATTGCAACCACAAAAAGCCCTCCAAGTAGTCGAAGCATTTGTTTTTTCATCTCATTTCCCTCCAATTCAACATGGTTGATATCCCTCTCGCCTAACTCTTTCGAAACCTGTTTCGTAAAACGATTATTTTTAGGTGAATTAAATGACATAATCATTTAATTCACCCATTTTATAAAGAACATTATAAATCGAAAGCGATTTCGATAATTTAATTTTATCATTCGAAAGCGATTTCGTCAATTGCAAAAAAACTTATTTTACCACATTAAGAAACTTATTCCATTCATGTTTTAATTAAAATAAGATTTTATTTTCATAATGAAAGAGATGATTTTGCATAACTAACAAAACCATCTCAAACATTACCCTATTTATTATTTAGTTGATTTAAAATCACTTTCTTCAAATCCATAGAATTTCACTAAAGCATCTTGTAAATCTTGATACGCTTGTGCAAAACGTGCATTCGATAACTCATTCCAGTCTCCTAACTTAGACTTCACTAAGTCAGCCCAGTTTGAATCTGTTCTTGTTGCTCCCACGACATCTTTATTCCAATAGTTTTCATATTCATATAAAATGGTACGTGTTTCACCTTCTTGATCATAATTCCAAGGAATTGTTTTATCCGATACATCCCAAATTTGACCTTTTTGCCAAATATCTAGCACTTTATGGAATCCAGGTTTTGATGCTGGATCAGCAAACACTTTATGTCCATCAGTTGAATACCAAATGACCATTTGATCATCAAATGCTTTTCCTGTCACTAATGGGAATGAATCACTTAACGACGTTGCTAATACTCCATTATTTGAATACATTTGATCTGCACGTGCTTGCCAAGCTGCTGTATCCCCAGCCCAGAATGCTGTAAATGTATAACCTAATTGTATTTGTTGTAATTCTTCTTCTGAGCATTCATTATTTCCATCATTCATACATGCATTATAAACCGACATCGGATCTGCCACAACACCAACTGTATTATCTACATAATCAGTTGATGGACGAGGATAAATATCCCAATCAGCTGCTTTAATTCGATTTGGGAACTCAGGATCTGGATGCCCAGCTTCTCCCATAAACCAAGGTTCTCCAGGATGTACTAGTAATTTATTCTCAATAAAGAATTTCCATCCCCAATTCCAATATTCATCCATTACTTCCTGTGAAACATTCCCTAAATCTTTTTGTGGCCAAACTGAGTATTTAGCCCAAACCGGCATATAATCCAACATAGCTTTTATTTCATCTGAATCAAGATCTACATAATCTCCAGTTCCATCATATTCAGCTAAACTTTTACGTACTGAATTCGTCCCTGTATTCATAAAATCTTGCGTCGTATCCATCATCCCATAGAAGTTTTTCATATCTGCTTGTTTGATGAAGTTTGTTAAATCATCAATTGTCCAATCAATTTCAGGTACATCTAAGTTATTATCTTCTGCTAAAGACTTATTTACCCAAACTCCCCAAGGTAAATTATATTGTGGAATCCCACCTTGGAATCCATAATAATTTAACATACTCATTAATGAGGCATTAAACGTTTTGTACATTGGATCTTCTGCAAATACAGATAAATCCGCAACCACTCCACGTTGAATATCTGCAACTAAATTAGTTGATAAGAAAACATCTGGATATTTTCCATATTCTGCTTTAAAGTTTTCTCGTTCTTGGACCCATGATACACCATTGTCATCGGGACCACCAACTTTTCCAAAATAATTAATTTTAACATTTGGATAAACTTCATTAAATGCTTTAGCTGTTGCATAAACTGCTGCATCCGTCCCCGTTGTTAACTCTTCTGGTGTGAAATCTTTATGGCCTAAATCTTCAAAATATGTTCCACTTCCACCCCAATGCATAAAGGTAATTTCCCCTGCAATATCAGTGTCAAGACCTGAATATTTGCTACATCCAGCTAAATTACCAATTAGTAAAATAGCCGCAAAAAACGTTACGACAGATAACATTTTCTTCATAAAATATCTCTCCTTTATTAAATTAAACTATTGTTTTTATTTCTCTATTCAATTAATTTTTATTGATAGACTCTCACATATTCTACTTCTAATGTTTGTGGGAAAATACTATCATCAATAGCACCGCCCCAATTTCCACCTACCGCTAAATTGAGTATCAAATAGAATGGTTTATTAAATGGCCATCCTTTTGCATGATCCTCTTTTAATACACTATACTGTAACTCATCGTCTAAATAAAATTCAATTTTATCTTCTGTCCATACAAGTCCATATGTAAAGAACTTCTCACTCAACTCAGGAACTTTAATGACAGAAGTAAATTGAGTATTCTGGATATGGTTATGGTGTTCTGAGTGAAGACTAAAATGTACAACATCAGGAACTTTACCTACATTCTCCATGATATCTATTTCACCACATCTAGGCCACTTCTCCTGTCCCTCATTAATTGTATCAGGAAGCATCCAAATAGCAGGCCACATCCCTTTACCTTTTGGCATTTTAGCTCTAATTTCAAATTTACCGTAACACCATGACTCACGTTGATATGTCATGAGCTTTGCTGAAGAATACATTCGATTTCCAACTTGCTCCTTGCGAGCTGTAATGATTAGTTTACCATCTTGTACAATAGCATTACTAGAATTTGAATTTGTGTAATACTGATCTTCATTGTTTCCAAACCCACTACCACCAACATCAAAGTTCCATTTTGTCAAATCTGGAGTACCTGTATAATCAAACTCATCTGACCATACTAACTTATAAGACTGATTCATTTTGCCCCTCCCCATAGTTAAGGATTTTCTTAGTCACGTAGTATATTTCAGATATAAACAACTAAAACCTTCCGAAACCGCTACCGATATTTTTATTATACCAACTGAAACCGTTTTCGTCAACATCTTTTTAATAAAAATTGGAAGCGTTTAATAAATTTATATAACTTTTTTCAGATTTCATATACAAAAAGACACTGTTATGTAGTGCACCCCAAAAGTTGAACTAAATATTAACCAGCCTATTGGCTGGTATGAATTCGGTATTATACTGGACTCATGCCAGCCAATTTTCTTTTGATTCGTTTATTATTATAGTAGTAAATATATTTTTCAATTGCTTCTTTTAACCCCTCATAGGTTTTGTATGTTTTACCGTAATACTTTTCTTGTTTAATCATTCCGAAGAAATTTTCCATTGGAGAATTATCTAAACAATTTCCTTTTCGAGACATGCTCTGAAATATGTTATTCTGTTTTAATGTTTAAACCCATTTTTGGTGTTTGTAATGCCAACCTTGATTAGAATGGATTGTTGTCCTATATTTGGCGTGTTCAAGTGTGGGAATAACCTGAGTGAGTGATTCCATAACGAAGTTCAAATCTGGTTTATGGCTAATTGAAAAGGATAGAATTTCACCCGTTGCTAAGTCCATAATGGGACTTAAATATAATTTTTTTCCTTCTTGTGTTTTAAATTCAGTAACGTCTGTTGCTAACTTTTGATAAGGATTTGGCGTGTTAAATAGTCGATTAATTCGATTCTTCGCAACTGTCCCTACTGTTCCTTTGTATGTTTTATATTTACGTGATTTATGACCAAACTTAACACAGATTATGCCAAGCTTTTTCATGAGACGATATACTTTTTTATGATTGATTTTGATTCCTCTATTATGAAGTTCATCTTGAATTCTACGATAACCATAATTCTTATCATGTTCTTTAAAAATAGTCAAAATAAGTTCTTCCAGCTCTTGATTTGGGTTTTCCTGTTTCATCTTATTAATCCAATAGTGATAGGTTGATTTAGGAAACTTGGTAACCTTTAAAACATCCGTTAATTTAAACTCTGACGTTAATTCTTGGATGATTCTTGTTTAGATTTGATTCTTTGGCTCCATGGCGTAATTCCATGGGCGTGACACTTTTTTAAATATTCATTCTCGATTCTAAGTAATTTAATTTCTTCTTCAAGTTGTTGTTCACGTGTTAATGTTTTGGCTTGTTTAGATACTTTTAATTTTGTCATAGGGTTTTGAGGCCTTCCTTTCGATTTAAATAATGCCTCTACACCTTCTTTAAGAAGCGTTACGTTCCAATTCGCAATCGTTCCTGTTTCTGATATTCCAAAATGAATAGCAGTTTGACTACATGAAGCACCTGTTGTTTTCATATAGTTTAATACATTTATTTTAAATTCTCCAGTATATTCTTGATTTTCTTGTGGATCTAATCCGTTTTTTCCACTGTTTTTATATTTCCAAACCCAAGTCCAAATTTGTTTCTTCTGTGGAACGCCGTATTTCTTTGCGAGAGAAGCATATCCTAAATTACCTTGTAAATATTCATTAACAATATTTAATTTAAATTCTGGACTATATTTAGCCATAGAAAAACACCCCTTACGTTAGATTTTTTAGTCTAACATTCGGGGTGCACTACATTGCAGTGTCTTTCAATATATTATGGGACTTTTAAACCAGCCTCAAATTTTTTGATTATTTCTTTTCTTCCAGCTCTTGATTTGGGTTTTCCTGTTTCATCTTATTAATCCAATAGTGATAGGTTGATTTAGGAAACTTGGTAACCTTTAAAACATCCGTTAA
>JBOFCV010000062.1:0-6286 GCA_051646305.1 Turicibacter sp. | reverse complement strand
GGGGATAACTCATGATACATCTTAATTCCATTTTCAATAATCCACTCAGGCTCACCTTTAGGTTTAGGATTTCCAGACGCAAACTCAAACCCTTGGTCAAAATATGTGAACTCATCTAATCCTAAACGCTCTTGTTGACGCTCGTATAAAGACGACGCCACAGGCACAATATATTCTAAAACTTGCGCACGGAAATTTTCAACCATTTCCGGATTGTAATCACTACGCATCATACGAACATACCCAAGCTCAACAAAATTATTAAACCCAAGCTTCTTCGCAATCGCCGTACGCACCTTAACTAACTCATCATAAATCGAATCAATTTCATCCTCATGTTCAGTGAAAAACTTATATTTAGCATTCGCCGCTTCCTCGCGCACCGTACGATCACCACTAGACATGTAAGGCGTCATCCCCGAAAGATTACGCTCCTCACCATCAAACATAATTTTTGCCGACGCAATCAACTTCGTATATTGACTACATAACTTATTTTCTTCCTGTAAATCCGCAATAATCTCAGGTGAGAACGACTTCAAAGCAAAATCCGCAATCGTAAAGAACTGCTTACTTAACTTTTCTTCTAGCTCTGCCTTATAACAAGAATTCACCACAGCCTTATAAAACTCTGATTTCAACTCATCATACAACGGCGCATGCTCATCCCAATACTCTTGCTCCGTATCATAAAACGCATCTGTCGTATCAATCGTGTGACGAATAGACGCGATATTTGACATCGTATCTAACGTATTACGGATTTTATTAATCTCACAAATAACACCGTAAGCCGCCTGCGCACTTGAAGACTTTTTAAGGCTTTCTACTAATGTTAGAAATTCTGATTTAATTTCCTCATATTGAGGTCTTTCATAATGATAATCTTCAAACTTCATTATACTCACTCCATTCTTAAATTTTAAAATGTCACTCCTATGTTTCCCCTTTATAAAAAAAAATGACATTCCATCTATTATGTTAACTAGAATATTTTACCATACTGTAAATAAAAAAATCTCAATAAAGCGTCGAAACTTTACTGAGATTTCAAATTTATAAAAAAAGTGGTTAAAACATCAAGTGATATAAGATTGGAATAATTAAAGCTGGCAACATATTGGCAACTTTGATCTTCGTTACCCCTAACACATTAAGCCCAAGTCCTATAATCATAATCCCACCTAGTACCCCAATATCTTGTAGGGCGGCATCTGTAAAAATTGGACTTAAAACACCGGCAAGTAACACAAGTGATCCTTGATAAAATAAGACGAAGAAGGCTGATAAGACAACACCCAAACCCATCGCAGCTGCAAAGATAATTGAGGTCACACCATCTAAAACTGATTTCGTCATCAAGATACTATGTGTCCCTTGTAAGCTTCCTTCAATTGCACCTAGAATTGCCATCGCTCCGACACAAAATAATAAGACTGATGCTAAAAATCCTTGAGCAACATTATGTTGTCCCCCATTTTTATTTAAACGAGTTTCGAGTCGAACCGCTAACCGACTAATGCCTTCATCTAAATCAATCCACTCACCAACCAATGTTCCAACTGCTAATGAAACGATAATAAGTAGCGGATTACTTTCTGTGGATAAACTCGTAATTCCAACATACATGACACCTAGTGCCAAAGCGTTCATAATACTTTTATTTAATTTTTCAGGCACACCATTTTTAATAAATAAACCAATTGTACCACCAATTAATATCGCAAAAAAGTTAATCCAAGTTCCTAACATAACGTTTGGCCTCCTCTATCAAACACGCGTAAATTCATATCCACTTATTATACTATATACACCCCCATAAATATACTAGATAAGCTGTTGCAACTTATAAAGGTTGAACACACTCGTAGTAGTAGTTTTGAAATTAAACAAAACTAACTGCGACTTATATATCTCTATTTTAGAAATACATTAAGATAATCTAAGATGTTTTAATCCAAATTTTAAAATAAATAATTCTCTATGCCAAAAATAGAAAGTTTTTTAGCTATTAGCATTCGTACTTTACTACTAAGATGTTTGATAATCCATTTTTCTATTCAAGCCAATTCTTTGAAATACGATAACTAACTATGCTATCATAGGCATATACTCATAATAAGTAGTTATATTATATCGTAAATTAAGTTGTCTATCTTAATAAGCAATACACCTAAATAATTAAATAAAGTTAGGTTAGACATGGCTTTTATTTTCAAAACGGTTCCAACACTTAAAGAATTCTCTATTTCTTTGAAAATCAATTTTAATTTTTTATCGCTGGATGAAGCGATAAATATTTTATAGTTAACGTGGTAAGTCTAGAACCTTAAATACTTTTCTAGAAGATCTAACTTTAGATCGCGTTGATACAGAGGAGATATCACAGTATACTATAGTTCTATTTAGAGTTTTAAATTACGAAAAATTTAATAGAACTTCTATCGTTAGGTCATCTTAAATTGTAGTGAGCATGTCCAAATTTTTAAAGTTAATATGCTAACAACGAGTCAGTCTAACAGAAACTAAAATAAAAAGGAGAATAATTATGCTAGATTACAAATTTGATACACAGTTATTGATTGAAGGAAAAAATCTTTCAGAAGATCAGATTAACGACTATATTACACAAACTTTTGACGGAGATAGTTTACTTGCAGTTGGCGATGATGAATTAATTAAAATTCATTTTCACACAAATAAACCATGGGAATTACTTGAATATTGTGCTTCATTAGGTGAAATTCATGATGTTATCGTTGAAAATATGGAACGTCAGGCTAATGGTCTTCGAGGTTAACATCACAGGTTTGTTAGTTTTTAAGTCTAAGTTCATCTATTAATTGAATGTCTTTAAACTGCAAAAATATTCTGATGTTTACTCCGTCTCACCGTATAACAAAAAAAAAGCATCTCAACAAGTTGAGATGCTTTTTTAATTATATTATAAGAAAATTCCGATACCTGGTCCTAATGGTAAGTTGAATACGAACCATACGATTAATAAGATTGTCCATCCGATTAATAATGCGATTGAGTAAGGAATCATTGTTGAAATCATTGTTCCAATTCCTGAATCTTCATCATACTTCGCAGCAAATGTTACGATTAAAGCGAAGTAGCTCATTAATGGTGAAATTAAGTTTGTTGTTGAATCTCCGATACGGTAAGCCATTTGTGTAAATTCTGGTGTGAATCCAACTTGCATTAACATAGGAACAAATACTGGTGCCATGATAGCCCATTTAGCTGATGCTGATCCCATGAAGATGTTAATGAATGCTGTTACTAACACGAATAAGATGACTAAAGGAATTCCGTTAATTCCGATGCTTTCTAGCATATCTGCTCCACCAACGGCAATAACTGTTCCTAAGTTTGTGTAATTGAAGTAAGCAACGAATTGAGCAGCAAAGAATACTAAGACAATGTATGGCCCCATTGCTGCCATACTTTTACCCATTAATCCCATAACGTCTTTATCATTTTTAACTGTTTTAGCTCCAACACCATACGCAATACCAATAATTGCAAATGCGATAGCGATAATAACAACTAATGAATCCATAAATGGTGATTTTAAGATTCCACCGTCAGCTCCACGTAGAACACCGTTAGCTGGTACGATTAAAGCTAAAATTCCTGCTAATACAACAAGTGAACTAATTCCTGCAAATTTTAATCCGCGTTTTTCTTCAGCAGTAACTTCCATTGATTCAACTTCTGCATCACCTTTATATTTACCAAGGCGTGGTTCAACGATTTTTTCAGTGACAACTGTTCCAATAATTGTGATTAATACTGTAGAGGCAATTAAGAAGAACCAGTTTCCATCGATTCCTACCGCGTAACCAGGGTCGATCATTTTCGCTCCCTCAGTTGTTAATCCAGCAAGTAATGAATCCGTAGGACCAACCATTAAGTTAGCACTGAATCCTCCAGATACCCCAGCAAATGCTGCTGCAATACCAGCAAGTGGATGACGTCCAACACTTAAGAAGATAATTGCTCCAAGTGGAATTAAGATAACATATCCAGCATCAGATGCGATACTTGATAATACCCCAGCAAGAACAACAACAACTGTAATTAAACGAGCAGGTGTACTCACAACTAAACGTTTTAATCCAGTTCCAATGAATCCTGTTCCTTCAGCAAGTCCAACCCCGAGTAAAGCAACTAATACAGTTCCGAGTGGAGCAAAGCTTGTAAAGTTAGTGATCATTGATTTAAATAAAAATTGAATTCCTTCAACTGAAAGAAGACTCTTAACAGTTACTGTCATTTCCTCAACAACCATAGGCGTTACTGTTCGGTTAATTCCCTCATATGTTACCGATAATCCTGTAGCTGAGAAGATGGCTGATAATACAATAATAATTGCACTTAAAATTAAGAAGATTGTTGCCGGATGCGGTAACGCATTTCCGATTCTTTCTACTCTATCGAGTATTGTTACTTTTGATTTCTTTTCTTTCTTACTCATTGTTGTACCTCCCTAGATTATAGTTCAGGTTCAAACCGAGTCACTCTATTAAATTTGAAAAACACTTTATGAACAATCGATGTTCTACTACTTTTAAAATATTAGAACACCTTAATCCGATCACTTCGGTTGTTCTTCAACTCTATGTTTCCATGTAAAAATATTAAATTTGAAACTCAAGATTTTCACATCAGTTACAAGAGTTCATCGGATATTTTACCTGGTTTTAAAAATTGCCCTTTCCCACGGGCGAGGTAGTTTAAAAGTATAAACATACTTAATTATACATTTTTATTACATTTTTTTACACATGAATATTTTTCCAAATGTAAAACAGCGTCGGATTTTACATTTTAATGTAGAAGTATCGAGTATTTTATTACTTATAAAACATATAACGATTCACCCAGCTTCTGTTTAAAAAAACCTATAGAATAGACTTAAAAAACCGATCTACACCATAGGTCCCTATTAGAATTAAAATGGTTTAATTCTAATTAAATTATTTCTTTTTTCTTCATCTTAAAATGCAACAAACAAAATTGTAGCACTACCTGGAAAAATTACTCGTCTATCTATTTCAAAGCGTTTAGCGCTGCGTCGTAATTAGGTTCCGCTGTAACCTCTTCACAATACTCTACATGAGTCACTTTATTAGATTCATCAATAACAAATACTGCACGTGCAAGTAACCCTAAGTCCTCCATATAACATCCGTAATTTTGACCAAAGCTACGATCTTTATAATCCGAAATCGTGATAACACTTGTAATTCCTGCTGCACCACACCATCTAGCTTGAGCAAATGGTAAATCCATTGAAATCGTAAAAATGGTTACCCCTTCAAGTTTTGCAGCTTCTTGATTAAACCGTCTCACTTCCATATCACATGTTGCAGTATCAACTGAGGGCACAGCAACAAATACACGTTTACCACTTGTATCTTTTAAAGAAATAGGTGTCAGATTATTCGCTACACAAGTAAAATCAGGTGCTGTGTCTCCTACTTTCACTGGTGTTCCTGCCAAAGTGATCGGATTACCATTAAATTTAACGTTCATTTTTACAACCTCCAACTTTCATTAAATAATTTAATCATTTAATAGTTTGGAGTTCTAAATCTATTTCATCCCTTATCTGCTATAAAATTACTCATTATATATTTCCACGGCAATAGTCTATTTCACTAATTCACGCATAAAAAAAGAAGTGATTCACGACTCACTCCTCATGCCCTACCAATATTTAAACACTCTAATTTACTTATTAACTATTTACTACTTCTTCTTGATTCCTCTTTATTTTAATGAAATAATCCACTACTTCAGGGTCAAACTGTATACCTGAATATTTTTCCAACTCAGACATAGCTTCTTTATGCGTCAACGCTTTGCGATATGATCGGTCATTTGTCATGGCATCATATGTGTCAACAACACTAATAATTCTTGAAATAATCGGAATCTCTTCTCCCTTTAATCCAAATGGATATCCCTTTCCATCATATCGTTCATGATGTGCAAGCACGCCTTTTGCAACAGTTGCTAGTCCATGCGACGCTTTAACAATCCTAAAGCCTTTTTCGGGATGACTTTTAATAATCTCATATTCTTCATCCGTTAACTTTCCTGGTTTCATTAAAATATCTTCACTAATTCCAATCTTGCCGATATCATGTAACTTTGTTGCCAATGCTAGTTCATCTAATTGCGCCATCGATAATCCCATTTTTCGTCCGATTCTCATTGAATTATCTAACATGCGTTTCGTATGCAGTTCAGTTTCCATACTTTTGGCCTC
>JBOFCV010000050.1:0-1669 GCA_051646305.1 Turicibacter sp. | reverse complement strand
AGTGAGCCTTACCCACAGTATTTTCTTTATGAGAATAAGGCAAATAGTGCGCAAGTATTACTTTGCGATGTTCTTGATCAGGGGCTTAAAGCAACCTTTTTTTTGATAAAGATAATTGATTTTGTGGAGTCTCAACCTCTATATCGCAGGAGTGAGAATAGAGATCTGAGTAGAGATGATCCACGTATTGACTCTTGGCATAAAAATTTATCAAAAATCATTGATTCTGAGCAGTATGGGTTTGAAAATCTGAGTCCATGGAGACTCCACTATCCTCACCAACAGATTGTACAAGCTTATTTGCATGGAGAGGAATTAATAAAGAAAGTCAACCAATTAAAGCAGCTTGATTTTAAAGAAAGTATAAATATAGCTAGTGATTTGGTTATCGATGAGTATTCAAATGCTTTTGGCTCCGGAGTGGATAAAGAGGTTAAGGAGTTAATACTAGAGCAGCATATTAACTCTAGGGCTGCTGAAGGGTTTGTTAAGAAAATGTCCTTTATTATCGATGACATAACTAGAATGTTGAGTTGGTCATTTGAAGAGGGGCATTATTTTGCCAATCACACAATTGAAAAGAGAAAAAAAGAAATGGGGGGGGCTTGGAGAGGGCGTGGAGGTAAACAGTCTGTATTAACTATCGATGTGTTAGAAAGTGAAATAAAGGCTGCGATTGAAAAAAACGAGCTTTACTTAATTTCAAAAAAAATTATATATTCTATGGCTCATGAAGTTTATCCAGATAAATACAAATCGAAATTTAAAAATGACATTATAAATAAAGTCGAGTTGTTCGATGTGTATGAGCGTTATGCGTATTTATCTAGTTCGGTTCAACTACTAGGTCAAACAGACGATACTTTACGCATTCATTATAATGTACTGCGTAGAGGGTTAGAGTTTTCTATCTGGAGAGAAAAGCAAGTAAAGGAGGTTAGAAAACGGTCTGTTCTGGACTTAACTAATAAGTATAAGACTGAAAAAAAAGGTGAGGATTGTTTATTGGGCTCGCCGACTACGATAAAACAATCTTACGAGGCGGTGAAGGGATACTCTAAGCGTTCTAGAGGGTCTGGTGCAAAATCACCTTTAGTAAAACTTATTCATGCACAAATGACTATTAGATGGTTAACTTATTACCCGAGAGTAAGATTTTTATTTGCACCATTTAATATTCATTATGAAGATAAGGTTAGGGGTATCGCGGAGAAATTGCGCAGAATTGATGGTAATAGCTATACTAGCTATCGTGATGTATGTTCTTTCTTTGAGAATAAATTGTGTAGGGGGATGTCAGTCGAACATTGTCAGGTAGGTGATGATTTGCAACAGCCTTACACTGAAAGTGATACGATGTTAAATTGTGATGAAATAAAAAAGCTTCTTGATGAAGATATTTTAATTAGTGATTAATCTGTTTTTTATTTTTAAATATACTCCTCTGCTTTGTTTGTTTAATCAATGTCTGGCGCTGATTTTAAATATTCAGTGCCAGATTGAGCAATGAGGAGTATCGTTAATGAGCAGGTTATCCCTGATACCCACTCAACATATCAAACACGACCCGAGCAAATTGCTTGGTTTTGTTTGGATCAGATAACAACTGCATCATCTGCTCTTGGTGGGCGGCGCTGCTGCTCAGTATGGCGTCATCAATTGCCCGAGG
>JBOFCV010000023.1:0-1604 GCA_051646305.1 Turicibacter sp. | reverse complement strand
AATAATTCAAATATGATCATATTTAATATAGGCTTAATCAAACTGCGACAGATAATCAGAAAAACTATCAAAACCTCAATGCTAAATACCAATGAAAATATTACCACACAGAGCTCCTAGTATTTGCTCATTATCACTCACAATACAGACTTTACATATGTGTGAAATTTTTAAGGATTGTGTGAAACACTTTGCGTTCAATTAATATTTCATGTAAAAACAAGCAGCAGAAAAAGTAAACCTAAGCATTAAATATGATCAATTATAAAACTCTTTTCATAAATGAATAATTTGTCGGTAATCACGGTGTTGAATCCTGAACAGGAATAGGTGAAGTACTCTATCCGTAAAGATCAGTTATTATGACTAATTTAATTGAAAAGCTAAATAGTAGAATCTGCAAATAACAAAAAAACTTTCATTTCCTAATGACGATACCCTAAAAAAGTGTTTACCCTTACATCAAGTAAAATTAAAAGAAAGTGGATTATAGCTATTAGAGATTGAGGATTGAGGATAGAATCAATTTATCTGTATCTTTGATAGCAGGGCTTAGATCTAATTACTTAAATCAGAACCCTGCTATTCTTCATTTACACAAAAAACTCAAAACTGTCAACGTTTCAAGCAAGAGCTTCATGATTATCTCTTTATTATGATAATCATCGAATTAAACCTAATTTAGGCTTATCATCTTCTGTTAAATTAAAATAACAATATTAATAATACAACCTAAAAAAAGCTTATCCGAAGTATCTTTTTATTGGCAAAATTCAATTATTTCACTAATCAAAGTCTTTACATCTTCAAATATCTCTTCAGGAAGCATCTCTTCTGCAATTTGATGTTTTTTTATATTGAATTGTTTACAGATATTTTCAATAATAGGTTTCCCCTCTTCAAACAGAGGTGCATTTCTGAGAGTTTTTTCTGATTGTAAATAATCGTCATGAACAATGCAAGCATGATTCTCACTTAGAAATTGTCTTATAACCTCTTCTCTATCTCTAGCTTTTCTTGCAATTGCAGGTGGGGATAGCAGATAATTTTCTATCTCCCAACGTCTCCATCGTCGATACCTAAATTCATTTACTCCTTCAATCAAATCGGCTGAATAGTTTCTGTCCTTTAAACTTCTATGAGTATTTTCATAGAGCTCATTATCTCTATCTTCAAGACTAATACATTTTAGTCCATTAATTTCATCTTTTAAATGAAGAAAAAGTTGCTTTCTTTCTTTGTGGTTATTAGCAAAAGCCCATATTACTAAGTTGCTAGGCCATTGGCTTGTCTTTTCACACAAAATCTTTAATATATTAGCATCACTCTCATTTTCGATAAATAAAATTCTCTTATGACGTTGAATCAAATCTATTTTAGGAAAAAACTCTGTACCTAAACCTGATAATACTTTCACTTTGTCAGATTCCTTCTTTAAATATTTAATATTCAAACCTTCCACTGATAAAACTATTTCAGGAGAAACAGATTTAATTACTTCACATGAATGAGTCGCAATTAATACTTGCTTATTTAATTTTTCAGATATTTCATAGAGTCTTTTAATGAGTTCTGTTTGAAGTGAATTATGAAGATGAGCATCT
>JBOFCV010000548.1:0-8299 GCA_051646305.1 Turicibacter sp. | reverse complement strand
AGCGAAAGAGAAAAACCTTTATTATCAAGGTCTCCTAATTGAGAAATAATCCCCGCATCGTGCTCAAATGAAATCGGTAAAATCCATGTGCTAATTGTAAACTGACTTAACTCTTTATTTACGTTTAACTCCCCCTTCAACCAAGTTGCATATCCATCACACAATAAAGCAGCTCCGATAATGCCATCCATTACTTTAAGTTTTCTGTTAATAAAAATATCCGTATTAAGTTCATTTATTTCATACGCTTGATTCGATATGGTTTCACAGACAACAATCTCTTCATTGTCTTTTGTGACCATCCATTTAGCCATACAATTTTGCATACCCTCACTCACTTCCCTATTATTTTTAAATTTACTTAGTAAAATTCCAGTCATAAATCATTTCATATAAAAATAAAAAGGCTTAAGAAAACTTAAACCTTTTTATTTATGTTGTTAGATACTAGTTAATTAATTTGCATTTTCATTATAGCGATTTAATCCATCTTGGAAAATTTTCATCATATCTTGTAATCCCATTTTATCTAACTCTTTTAAATAACTATCCCACTCGGCATCAATTCCACCATTCATGATCCATTGCGCACGTTTCCCATTCACATAGCTCATGACATCAGCTTCAATAAAGTTTAGTTGTTCTAACTCATCTTCAGCAAAGAATACATTCGGATAATTTTGCGCTTCCATATACGGTCTGAATTTTTCATTTATGGTTGCTAAACGTTCTTGAGCACGTGGCTCCATTTCAACATATTTTCCAAAATCAGAATTTCTAATAATAACAGGACTTCCTCCACCAGGTGCTACTTTTTGGCGATATTCACCCATTGTTGTTCCAGCAGGTGCATCATTCATGACTAAGACACCGTCACTATTTTTAGTAAACACATCCCCAACTGGTCCCCAGTTAATTTGTGGACTATTGTATTTATCATACATCACATCTAACCAACGTAACGTTTCAGGCACATTTTTATTCGTTTTAGTAATTGCAACAGCTGCACGTCCGAAATCTTCACCATTCCCACGACCGGTGACACGCACACCTTCTGCATTTTTAAATGGTTCTAGCACCTCAAAATTTACTGCACGATCAGGACCGACTACTTCAGCTGTTTCCCACCAAATAAATGTTCCTAAAATATCTTCAGGATTTTGTCCTTTAGCTAAATATTGCGCTGGATCTTGCGTAAATGATTCAGGATCAATTAATCCTTCAGAATATAGTTCATTAAAGAATTTAATACCTTCTTTGTATTCATCTTGGACCGCTGTAAAGATGACTTCATTATCACGAACAATTCGATGTTGCATATTATCAGGCATACCAAATGCAGCCATTAAATCTCCAATATCCATACACCATCCCATGTGCATGAAGCTAAATGGAATTTCATCATTTGGATTTCCATTTCCATTAGCATCTTGTGTTTTAAATGCTTGTAAAACCGCTTTAAACTCTTCTGGCGTTGATGGCATTTCTAATCCTAAATTATCTAACCATTTTGTATTGATTGACGTAAAGAAAGGTGAAACACCCAGTCCTGCCTCCTCAATATTTGGAAGAGAGTAAATATTTCCGTCTGGTGCCGTTAATTTGGCACGAATGGTTGGATCTTTTTCCATTTCTGCTGCTAAGTTCGGCATATACTCTTCAATCAAATCATTTAAAGGAATAATTAAGCCTTCACTACCATATTTAATTAAATCATAATCTGTAAATCCTGTGCTCCAGAATAAATCAGGTAAATCTTCACTAGCCAACATAAGATTTCTTTTTGTTGCATAGTCAGCTTCAGGAACATTATTCCAGTTAACTTTGATATTTGTTTGTTCTTCAATCTTTTTCATGATTTCCATTTCACCAAAGTTAGGTGCTAATGCTGATTTAGGAGATACAACATTTAACGTTATCGTTTCATTGACAATGGGATAACCTTCTTTGTTAAAATTTTCTGTCTCTACAATTTCTGCTGGTTCATTTGTTTTTCCCAAAGCATTTGAACATCCAACTAAGGTCATGCTTGCTGCTAATACAGCACAAGATAATACAGCTACTTTTTTATTACTAATCACAATAAAACCTCCCATTTAATTAATTTATAGAAAGAGAACATGTGGCATATCCTCAATTATAACAAAGTCATTTATTTTTTTTCGTGTGAATCATCCTTTTACTGACCCCACCATCACGCCTTTTTCAAAATACTTTTGAACAAAAGGATATCCAATGATTGGAGGTAAACTACCAATAATAATGGCTCCATACTTTATTAATTCTGCAAGTCGTTGTTGCGCTAAGAAGGTATCAGTACTCATCGTATTTCCAGCCGTTGACGTATTTTGAATTAAGATATTTCTCAGAACTAATTGCAGTGGATATAAGGCTTCATCTTGAATATAAATAATCCCCTTAAAGAATTGATTCCATTGCCCTAATCCATAATATAAAATCATGATGGCAATAACCGGTTTAGCAAGTGGTAAAGCCACTTTAATAAATGTTTTTATTTCTGAACATCCATCTATAGATGCCGCTTCGTATAATTCTTCAGGTATATTTGACGAGAAGAATGTTCTAACAATGATGATATTAATAATTGATACAGCATCCGTTAATACTAATGCCCACAATGAATTGATTAATCCAAAATCTTTTACTAATAAATAGGTTGGAATGAGCCCTCCACCAAAGAACATGGTAAATGCTAGGAATCCCATTATTAATCCTTTTCCAGGCAATCCTTTACGTGAGAGTGCATATCCTGCAGGAATCGTTAAAAATAGGTTTAATAGTGTTCCAACAACAACACACCACAGTGAATTCGCGTACCCTGTCCATATCATTTTATCTTGGAAAAGTTTTTCGTATCCTTCAAATGAAATTCCTTTTGGCCAAAACAGGACCTCCCCTGATTGAACAGCAACAGGATCACTAATTGATGCGATGACGATAAAATAAAGTGGATATAAGACCACAAGCATAGCAACCGTTAAGACAACAAAGATAATAATATCTAAAATTCTATCTCCCAATGATTCTTTAATTTTATTTTTCTTCTTCATTTCACTCACTCCCTTCTACCATAAACTTACATCTGATACTTTTTTAGATATTTGATTAGCTACAATTAATAAGACCGCATTAATAACTGAGTTAAATAACCCAATAGCTGCTGAATAACTATATTGAGCTTGTTGAATACCTATCTCATAAGTATAAGTTGCGATAATATCAGTGACACTTCTATTTAAATCATTTTGCATTAAGAAAACTTTTTCAAATCCAACATTCATAATTCCACCAATCGCTAAAATAAACATAATAACAACCGTTGGCATAATAGCTGGATAATCTATATTTCTAATAATTTGGAACTTTGATGCACCATCAATTTTGGCAGCTTCATATAATTCAGGAGAAACACCTGATAGTGCCCCTAGATAAATAATTGTTCCAAATCCGGCGCCTTGCCAGATCCCTGACAAAATATATAAGGGAATAAACCATTTCGATTCTCCCATAAAGAAGATAGGATCGCCACCTAATGCTTTAATAAAATGATTAACGACTCCTGTGTGTGGTGATAAGAATAGAGAAAGCATCCCGACTAATACAACTACCGTAATAAAGTTAGGTGCATAAATAATCGTTTGAATAAATGAACGATATTTTTTAAATCTAAATTGGTTTAATAATAACGATAAGATAATTGGAACTGGAAAACTAAAGATTAGCGTTAACACACTCAAGCTGATGGTATTCTTCAACAACTCTGCGAAACGATATGATGTTAAGAACCTTTCAAAATGTTTAAAGCCCACCCATGTGCTTTCAAGAATCCCTTTTGACGGACTAAAATCTCTAAAGGCAATCTGAACACCGTACATCGGTATATAATGATAGATAAACACGTAAATTAAAGTGGGTAATAATAATAAATAGATTCCCCAATACTTTTTAAAGTTTCTCTTAAACTTCGTTATTTTACTAGGTTTCACTCGCTCATTTTCTACTACTTGTGGTTGTTTATTCAATACACCTTTTTGAGTTAAATTTTTAATACTCATATTATTTCTTCACTCTCCTTTTTCATCTTATAATTCGTTTATCACCACAACAATGAAACGTTTCATGAGTTTTTCAAAAAAATAATTTTAGGCTTCCTCACTGGACACACTACACTATGTAATAATTCATGACTTAATTCATCTACCCAGATATCAATATCATAAATTAAAAGTTGATACTCCCTCTGTAAGTAATTTGTTATGAAACGTTTCATATGTATTGTAAAAAAAACCTTAGAAGTTTCATATCTTACAGATAAACCAAACGTTTTCAGTTAACGTTTTCATTTATGTCTTTATTTTAACATCTTCTATTCTTTAGGTCAATACCTAACGGAAATAAATCCTTTATTTAGAAACTAACATAAGGGCTCGTTATCCATTAGGTTTGACTTTATAATAATAGAAACTATTTCTTCATCTTAAGTAGGGACGGTCTTAAAATCCCCTGCCATTGACTGTCATTGTAAATTTTTAGGCACACTAACAATCGGGACGAATTATCTATTTAACATACCATTATAATCGATTACTTTTTGAAAAGCTTTTTGATAAAATTTAGCAGTTAGTAAGAAATACATGCCAATAATAATAAATGAATAGACTGGAAAAATAATACATGAAATAATCGCTATGATTAACAATGCGACAGTCTTAATGACAGTTTGAATATTCACATAACAAAATACAAATGATAATTTATAAATATCGATAGTCTTCAAATTAAATTTTGCTAATAATGGGAACATATTTAAAGTTATTAATAAAACAATAAATGATAATACCATAAATACCGAGGTAATCTCTTCACCTAATCGATTGAAATATGCACGATTCATATGAAAATAAATGGCACTTATTCCGATTAAGATAAACGGTAAGTACAGGATAATAGATTGCAGCAAGTTTTCCTTATAACTTTTCCAATATAACGGTAAAAACTTTTTATTATCGTCACTTGCTAGTTTCATACAGGCATAGTACGTAGCAGTTGTAGAAGTTCCTATTGTAATGATTGGAAGACACCCAACCAACCATATAAATCCAACAACTAATCCTTTTAAAATAAAATCGCCCAAGCGATATAGCATTCCATCTAACGAAAACATGTCTTTCTCCTCCTCTCCACTCTATTATTATTTTACTCTATTCCTGATATAAATAAAACACTTACATTACAACCCTTTGAACTTCTGCTAAACTTGGCATAACATCAATTGTTCCTTTTTTTGAGACAACAAGCATCGCCACAGCATTAGAAAATGCTAAAATATCGTACATCTTTCTTTTATCCACTGCAAATTCACCACGAATTTGCTGAAGACCTAATTGATATAAAAAGGCTCCAATAAATGAATCCCCTGCCCCCGTTGTATCTACAGCCGTCGTTTTATATCCATGATGAGTGACTGAGTATGCTTTTGTATAGACTTGAGCTCCTTTTGAGCCTTTTGTATACACAACCATCGGGACTCTCGTTAGAATTTGATTAATAGCAAGATTTTCATCTTCAATACCAGTAATAAAAAACAGCTCTTCATCACTAATCTTCACAACATCTGCATAATCAAGATATTTATTTACGACTTCTTGGTACTCATTATGATCATTCCAAAGCGATAATCTTATATTAGGATCAAAACAAATCAAACATCCTTTTTTCCATGCCAATTCAATTGCTTTATCGTGTGCTTTTCTTACAGGGGCATCTATCAAATTAACGGAACAAAAATGCAGAATATCTCCTTGATTAAACCATGTTTCATCCATTTCATTTTCATTCAATAACATATCTGCACTTGGGTCACGATAAAATAGAAATGATCGCTCCCCAGCTTCAGTATGTGATACAAAAGCCAATCCAGTCTTAGCCTCATCCGTTCTAAACACAGCACTTGTATCAATATTTGACATTACTAATGTATTTGCCAAAAAATCACCAAAAAAATCATTACCAAGCTTAGTGATTAATTGTGATTCTCCACCCAATTTTGCCACACAAGCTGCTACATTAGCGGGGGCCCCTCCTGGTGATTTTATAAAGCCACCTCTACCATCAGACATAAAATCAATTAAAGCTTCCCCAATTGATATAACTTTTGACATCTCTACACCTCTATTCTCCTATTTATTTAGCACCTTTTAGACTCCATTTCTCTAACTCCATGATAACTTTTCCATCGGATTCAAACTCTATACCATCTGACTCTAAATTAGAGTACACCGTTGAACTCATCGCATATTCACCATCTTGAACAAATATTTCAATGGCATATGTATCAATAAAGATTCTTAACTCTAACGTATTATTTGCAATAGTAATTGGCATTTCACGTCTATTTAAAGGTTTATTTTGATCAATTCCACTACCACTTCTACTACGATCAAAACATAACACTGATCGTTCTGTATCAAATGAAATAGTCGTTTCTTCTTGGACTGCTTTCATTGCTTTAATTGTAAAGGAATGAGCTTCGCATAAATCAACTTTTATTTTTAGTTCTAATTGGCGACCTCTAATGGATGGGAAGCTTTGAGATTCACATAATTCAACGGTTTCATACTTCACATAATCACATCGATAATCTTCAATTTCTTTGACTGGGAGTTGATACAGTTTATTATTTTTTACTTTTAGTTCACGTGGCAACGTCATCGAGCTCGTCCAACCAAATTTATCAGATGGAATATTTCGGTCCCACGATTGCATCCATGCCATCATAATTCTGCGACCATCCGGTGCAAGTGTGGTTTGAGGTGCATAAAAGTCTAATCCATAATCTATTTCATCATACGAATGTTTATTTAACTTTCCTGTTTCATAATTAAATTCACCTATAAAATATACGGTTGTATTTCCATTTTTATATCTAAATTCTTCCTCATGCATTTGCTGTGGGGACATAAGTAAAACATCCTGACCATCTAATTCAAATAAATCAGGGCATTCCCACATTCTACCTAACTCATGTTTACTGTGATCTAAAAAGCCAACAAATGTCCAACTCATTAAATCACTTGATTTATAGAAGGCAATTTTCCCACTTTCATCAATATCTCGGCTACCTACTACACAGTAGAACATTCCATCTTTTTCCCAAATCTTTGGATCACGGAAATCAGCTGAACTTGAATCATTTGGAATATCCTTAGTATCTATGACTGGATTATTTTGAATTTTATTATACGTTATCCCATCACCAATCGCTAAACATTGCACTTGTTTGATTACCGCATCTTTATTAGCACCTGAACCATTAAAATCTAAATTAGAATCTACATGTCCTGTATACATTAAAACATGTTTATCATTAATCTGAATCGCACTTCCTGAAAAACATCCATTCTTGTCGTATTCTTCACCAGGTGCAAGAGCAACAGGTAAATACTCCCATGTTATTAAGTCCTTACTTTTGGCATGTCCCCAATGCATAGGCCCCCATTTAACATCATACGGAAAATACTGATAAAACATATGATACTCACCGTTATAGACTGAAAATCCATTTGGATCATTCATCCAACCTATTTCTGGCATAAGATGAAATGTATTTCGATTAGGTTGATTAATTACCTTATCTTGATTCTCTTTAATATATTCATGAGCTTTTACTAAGCTTTCACGATTCTCTTTTTCTAAAATATCAATTTGATTTAAAATATTATTCACTTCTTAACCTCCTATTTTCTTATACCACTCAATTTATATTAAGACTTACTTATCAGTATCACGACACCCGAGTCTTTTAACTGATGAAACGTTTCATTACAAGGGCAAAAATATAAAACATTTCATATTGAAATATCCAAATGAAACGTTTCATTGTTATTATAATTTATTTATTTTTTTTTGTCAACCATGTTTTTTTAAACGGTTTCACCTATTACAAAACTTACTGGAACTGTAATTACTTCCTCTAAAATTGGCTCACTATTTATTTTCTTCAGTAGGATATCAACAGCTTCTGTCGCTAATTCTTGAACTGGTTGTTTAATCGTTGCTAAGATCGGATGAAATAAATCACTGTCTTGAATTCCATCATATCCAATAACTTTCACATCATCTGGCACTGATTTTCCTTTTTTTGTTATTACCTGAATAAATGTTGCAGCTAAATAATCTGTAATAGCAAAAACCCCATCAACATCAGGGTACTTATCATTAAATTTAATTACAAAATCATTAAGATTGTTTATTGGATCTTTTTCTACAAAAATAATTG
>JBOFCV010000547.1:0-1933 GCA_051646305.1 Turicibacter sp. | reverse complement strand
TATAATTTTTGCATAATTGATAACGTATCTTTTGCTGAGAATCCAAAAATACGGTTAGCATCACGTTGTAATTCTGTTAAATCATAAAGCCCTGGTGCATATGATTTTTTCATCGTTTTCTTCACTTGTTCAACTTTAGCATGTGTTAAGTTTGGTGTTTTTAAGAATGTGTCCACTTTCGTTTCATCAAATGTTTTGACATCTTTGCTTTTACCATCAAGCCAAGTAAATTTAATCCCTTGGCTTATCGCTTGAATCCCAAAATAAGCTTTAGGCACAAATTTCTTAATTTCGTCTTCACGTGCTGCAATCATCGCAAGCGTTGGTGTTTGAACACGCCCACATGATAATTGGGCATTAAATTTTGTCGTTAGGGCGCGTGTGGCATTAATTCCAACCACCCAGTCCGCTTCTGAACGAGCAATGGCTGATGAATATAAGTTTTCATATTGTTTTCCATCTTTCAGGTTTTTAAAGCCTTCTTTGATGGCTTTATCGGTAACAGATGAAATCCATAAACGTTGAATTGGTTTTTTTAGTCCAATTTTCTCGATAATCCAACGTGCCACAAGTTCTCCTTCACGTCCAGCATCTGTTGCAATAATAATGTTTGTCACATCTTTACGCAACATTTGTTCACGAACCGTGTTGAATTGTTTTCTTGTTTGCGGAATCACCACTAATTTAAATTGAGTTGGTAATAGTGGTAAGTCTTCCATATTCCATGATTTATATTTCACATCGTAAGCTTCAGGATCGGCAAGTGTCACTAAATGGCCAAGCGCCCAAGTTACGATATATTTATCTCCTTCTAAATAACCATTCCCTTGTTTTGTACAATTTAAAACTTTGGCAATATCACGTCCAACTGACGGTTTTTCTGCTAATACTAAAAATTTGCTCATATAAAAATCCTCTCAAAATAAGATGTCTTACTTATTGTAACACATTCGCAGTATTTAATCATGCAAGTCTTAACATACAAAAAATAATCAAGAATCTGTGATAGATCCTTGATTATTCTTTATTTAAATTAGAAAGAGTTTTCCGTGTTTATCACAACTGTCCAGTAAACTTTATCTCTTCAACCTTAAAATTCCCCTCATTGATTTAACCTTAATTCCTCTTTTTCTGCTTATCCTTTTTTTCTGCTTCCTCAATTCGTCGATCAACATCTTTCGTATACGAATTGTAAGATAAGAAATACAAAATCCCCGCCCCAATAACACCTATGATACATAACACTAAAATTATCTTCACTATCATAATTTGCATTATATCACCTACTTCCTCTGATAGGAAATGTTATTTTACTTTCCCGTGGTAGATAACTTTAATCGGTTCTAATTTTGAATTCTCATTCTCTACAAACTGATTGGGATAAACGATTACGACCTTTCGTCCATCCAAGAACAACTCTTTCCCACTATGAATAAAGCTATCAAATAATATCAGGTCTTTCTCTTGTTCTAATAAGAGGTTTTTTATAATTTCCCCCTCTTCAGGTAACAATAACGCATTCAGATAGTCAAAATCATCATCAATCTCATCTAATGAAATAAACTGATAGACTAAATCTTGAGTGTCCTTTCTTCCATTTGGACATGTAATTTTTGGAGTCTCTTTACCTTCATTTTGGGTCGCCCCATCACTTTTATTTGACCAATCTAAATGTTTTGCGACTTGATTTAGAGTTAAGCACCCACTATATTTTTTTTCTAAGTTATCGTAATTTTCTGGTATGACATTTTTATCTACTTCATCAATCGATGGATTTACTGCTTCGATTGACTGTTCCAAACTTTCTTCTCCTGTTGCCTGTATTTCAACTGAGCATCCTAACAGCATACATGAGCTTGCTAATATCAGATAACATCCAATTCTTTTCATTCTTATTCCCCCACTAATTAAGTTAATCTCATTATATATTATT